>NZ_JBHZCY010000058.1:0-54259 GCF_042786665.1 Kitasatospora sp. NPDC059146
GCTGCTTCCGCTGAGCCCCCGGGCCGCGGCGGCCCCATGCCCGCCCCGCCGCCGAGGCGCGCCCCCCCCCGGCCCGAGGCCCCCGCACCCGTCGCCCGGTTCCGGGGCCCTCGGCCGTCCGGGGCGCTCCCGGGTTCGTTACTCATCGTGATGGTGAGTCCAGGGCGCCAGGGGTCCGGTTCGTCCGTAGTTGCCACCTGTGACCCGTACTTGGCGGTTGTTTTGCCCGTACTTGGGAGTCCGCTCACCGAAGTCCTACCCCGCCGCGACCGGGCCGAGATGTGACGCTCCGACACTTGTTAGGCAAGCCTTTCCTGCCTTAGGTTCTCGTGCCGTCAGGCCGCCGACCCTCGCTTTCCGAGGGCCCCGGCGGCCGTCCCCTGCCCTTCCGGAGGACCCTCACCATGCCCGGTACCGTGCGGCCCCTGGCCGGCCTGTCCCTCGTCGCCGTCTGCGCCCTCGCCCTCACCGCCTGCGGCAGCTCCGGCGGGACGGGAGGCGCGGACAGCGCCACCGCCGCGGCCGGCCAGACCGTCACCGTCTACAGCGGTCAGCACGAACAGACCGTCAAGGCCCTCACCGAGGACTTCACCAAGCGCACCGGCATCAAGGTCGAACTGCGTTCCGGCGACGAGGCCGAGCTCGCCAACCAGATCCTCCAGGAGGGCGACGCCTCCCCGGCCGACGTCTTCTACGCCGAGAACCCGCCCGCGCTCACCGTTCTTGACGACAAGGGCCTGCTCGCCAAGGTCGCCCCCGACACCCTCAAGTCCGTCCCGGCCGCCGACAGTTCCGGCAACGGCGACTGGGTCGGCGTCTCCGCCCGCAGCTCGGCCTTCCTGGCCGGCACCGGCAAGGCCGCCGACACCGCGCCGCCCGCCTCCGTGCTCGACCTGGCCAAGCCCGAGTGGAAGGGCCGCCTCGGCATCGCCCCCGGCGAGACCGACTTCGCCCCGGTCGTCACCCAGGTCCTCAAGGCCAAGGGCGAGGACGCGACCAAGCAGTGGCTCAAGGGCCTCAAGGACAACGCCAAGGTCTACGACAGCAACGAGACCCTCTCCGCCGCGATCAACAGCGGCGAGGTCGAGGGCGGCGTCATCGACCACTACTACTTCTACCGGATGCGCGACGAGAAGGGCGCCGCCGGGACCCACGCGACCCTGCACTACTTCCCCAAGGGCGACCCGGGCTCGCTGATCGACGTCTCCGGCGCCGGGATCCTCAAGCACGGCAAGCACCAGGCCGCCGCCCAGGCCTTCCTCGGCTACCTCGCCTCCGCGCCCGCCCAGACCGTCATCGCCGACTCCGCCAGCTACGAGTACCCGCTGGTCACCGGTGTCCAGGGCAAGCCCGAACTGCCCGCCCTGGCCGGCCTCGGCACCGTCGCCGACCCGGCCGCGCTCGGCGACGGCAAGCAGGCCCTGGTCCTGCTCCAGGACGCCGGACTGCTCCAGTGACGACCCCCCTGCCCGGGTGGCGGTGGCGGGCCGGCGGCCTGCTCGCCCCCGTCGCCGTCGCCGTCGTCGCGGTGGTCGCCTCGCCGCTCGGCTTCGTCACCGCCCAGGCCGCCCAGGCCGGTTGGCAGCAGGCCCGGCGGCTGCTCGGCCGCCCGCTGATCGCCACCCTGCTCTGGCACACCCTCGGCCTGGCCACCGCCGTCACCCTCGCCACCGCCGTCCTCGGCTTCGGCGCCGCCTACCTGGTCGAGCGCACCACCCTGCCCGGCCGCCGGGCCTGGACCGTCGCGCTCGCCCTGCCGCTCGCCGTACCGGAGTTCGTCCGCGGCTACTCCTGGGTCTCGCTGTTCCGCTCCGTCCACGGCTACTGGGGCGCCGTCCTGGTGATGACCTGCTCGCTCTACCCCCTGGTGTTCCTGCCGGTCGCGGCCGCCCTGCGGCACGGCGACGCCGCCGCCGAGGAGGTGTCCCGCTCGCTCGGCCGCGGCCGGCTCGCCACCCTGTGGCGGGTCACCCTGCCGCTCACCCGGCCCGCCCTGGCCGGCGGCGTCCTGCTGGTCTCGCTCTACCTGCTCGGCGAGTACGGCGCCTTCGCGATGCTGCGCTACACCACCTTCGCCACCGCCGTGTTCACCCAGTACAAGCTCGGCTTCGACGCGGCCTCCGCCTCCCTGCTCACCCTGGTGCTGGTCGGCCTCGCCCTGCTGCTGGTCACCCTGGAGGCCTGGGCCGGCCGCCGGGCGCGCACCACCCGGCACGGCGCCCTGGCCCGCCCCGCCGTGCCCGTACGGCTCGGCGGCTGGACCGCCCCCGCCCTCGGCGCGCTGGCCGCACTGGTCGGCGTCTCGCTCGGGGTGCCGCTGTACGCGCTGGCGTACTGGCTGGTCAAGGGCAGCTCCACCACCCTGCCCTCCGCCTCCGTGCTCGGCGCCACCCTGGCCACCCTCGGCTACGCGCTCGGCGCGGCCGTCGTCGCCACGGCCGCCGCCCTCCCCGTCGCCCTGTACGGCTGGCGGCGCGGCACCCGGCCCGCCCGCACCGTCGAGCGGATCGCCTACCTCACCCGGGCGCTGCCCGGCATCGCGGTCGCCCTCGCGGTGGTCTTCTTCGCCGTCCGCTGGGCCCGGCCGCTCTACCAGCAGCCGCCGATGCTGGTCCTCGGGTACGTCCTGCTGTTCTTCCCGCTGGCCCTCACCGCCGTCCGCGCCGCCCTCGCCCAGGTGCCGCCCGGCGTCGAGGAGGCCGCCCGCTCGCTCGGCACCCGGCCGCTCGCCGTCCTCGGCCGGGTCACCCTGCCGCTGGTGCTGCCCGGCCTCGGCGCCGCCGTCGCCATGGTCGGCCTCACCGCGTCCACCGAACTCACCGCCACCCTGCTGCTGCGCCCCACCGGCACCCAGACCCTGGCCACCCAGTTCTGGGTCTACACCAGCGGCCTCGCCTACGGGGCGGCGGCGCCGTACGCGGCCCTGATGGTGGCGCTGTCCGTCCCCTCCGTCCTGCTGCTCACCCGCCGTACATCCGGGAGCCCCCGATGACCGGACTCTCCGTCGTCGACCTGCACGCCGCCCACGGACGCAGCCCCGTCCTGCACGGCATCGACCTGACCGTGCCGGACGGCGCGCTCGCCTGTGTCCTCGGCCCCTCCGGCTGCGGCAAGTCCACCCTGCTGCGGGTGCTGGCCGGCTTCCACCCGGCCGCCGCCGGGCAGGTCGTGCTGCACGGCCGCGTGCTCGACGACGGCCGCCGCAGGCTCGCCGCCGAACAGCGGGGCGTCGGCCTCGTCCCGCAGGACGGCGCGCTCTTCCCGCACCTCAGCGTCGCCGCGAACATCGGCTTCGGGCTGCCCCGTTCGCAGCGCCGCGCCCGGGTCGCCGAACTGCTCGACCTGGTCGGCCTGTCCGGCCTGGGGGAGCGCCGCCCGCACCAGCTCTCCGGCGGCCAGCAGCAACGCGTCGCCCTGGCACGGGCGTTGGCGCCCCGCCCGCGCCTGCTGCTGCTCGACGAACCGTTCGCCGCCCTGGACGCGGCCCTGCGGGCCGACCTGCGCCGCGAAGTCGCCTCCGCCCTGCGGCAGTCCGGCACCACGGCGGTGCTGGTCACCCACGACCAGGACGAGGCGCTCTCCTTCGCCGACACCGTCGCCGTCCTGCGCGACGGCCGGATCGCCCAGGCGGGCAGCCCCGAGGAGCTCTACCACCGCCCGGCCGACGCCGCCGTCGCGGGCGTCCTCGGCGAGGCGAACCTGATCCCGGCCGAGGCCAGGGGAGTCGAGGCGCTGACCGCCCTGGGCGCCCTTCCGCTGGCCGACCCCGCGGTCGACTCCGGCGGCGCGCTCGCGCTGCTCCGGCCGGGCCAACTGCGGCTCACCGCCGAGCCGGTGGCGGGCGCCGTCCCGGCGAAGGTGCTCGGCAGCGACTTCCGGGGCCACGACCACCGGGTCGAACTACGGCCCGGGGCAGCGGGGTTGCCCGAGGTGCTGATCGTCTCCGCCGACCGTCCGTGGCCGGTGGGCGGTGAGGCCTACCTGGCCGCCGCGGGGCCGGTGCACCTGCTGCCGGGGGAGTGAGCGTCCGGGCAGCGCCGGGCGGCCGGGCGGTTGGGCACGCACCTCGCCGACCGGCCGCGTACCTGTGGCGCCTACGGCCCCTCGGGCAGGTCCACCGCCTGCCAGCGGTAGGCCGCGTCCTCCTGCCAGACCTGCAACTCGCCCTCCACCACGGCCGCCAGGCACAGGCGCCAGTCGTCCCCCATGGCGAGGGCGACCCGGGTGGCGGGGCGCAGGGTCGGCCGCCACCAGCGGGGGCGCCGGGAGGCTCCGCCGGGCGGCAGGCGCAGCCGGACGCCGCCCGCGCCGGCCAGGGCGACGGTGGGGCCGCCGCGGTGGCCGACCATGGCGATGCCGAGGGAGGGTTCCCCGTCGCCGATCTCGGTGGCGGTGGCGGTCGCCGAGCCGAGGGTGTGCAACTGGGCGGAGCCGTCCGTGCGCAGGATGGCGGCCTGCGGTCCGGCGGAGGCGCGGGCCAGCGCGCCGGCGCGCAGGGTGCCGGGCGGGCCGAGCGGGACGGGTGGTGAGCCGGAGCCCGGGCGCCAGCTGAGCACGCGCTCGCGGTGCTCGACCAGGACCAGCCAGGCGCCGGGCCGTTCCTCCTCGGCGGCGAGCACCCGGTCGGCGGGGCAGCCGGGGTGCTCCTGGCCGGTGAGGGTGAGGCCGGGGGCCCAGCGGTAGGAGCGCAGGGCGCCGGCGGCGGCGGTCCACACGGTCAGCTCCCCGGCCGCGCCGACCGCCCCGGCCAGGCCGCTGACCCCGCGGGCGGCCTCCCACCAGCCGGCCGCGGTGCCGACCCACAGGGTGCCGGAGCGGTCCTCGGCGCAGACCACCAGCTCGCCCTGGCGCCCGGCCCAGCCCGCCGCCAACTCCCTTACCGCACCGGGCCCCTGGCCGGCGGGCGGCCGGTGGCCGGTGCGTCCGGGGCCGGCCAGCGCGGTGCCGTCGGCGCCGGCCGTGACCACCAGCGGCCGGCCGGCCCGGTCCGGCAGTACGGCCAGGCCCGCGGTGCGCGCCACCGGGCGGTGGGCGCGCAGCAGTTCGCGGCCGCGGGCGGCCCAGGGGCCGAGCGGGGCGGGGCGCCGGTCGGGCTCGCGGGCGAGCGGTTCGCAGGCCCAGCGGGCCAGTTCCTCGCCGTAACCGGCGGCCAGCAGCTCGGCGCGGGCCTGTTCGGCGGCGAGCCGGTGGTCGAGCCGGCCGTGGTCGGGCAGCAGCAGGGTGCGGGCGAGGGTGCCGACCGCGAAGAGGTCCTTGGCGGTGGTGGGGAAGCCGCCGACCTGTTCGGCCTCCGGCGGTACGTGCCCGGGGGTGAACACGGCGACGGTCAGGGTGTGGTCGAGCGGGGCGAGGAAGGTCAGGTCGATCAGTTTGACCAGGCCCTGGCCGTCCACCAGCACGTTGGCGGGGGAGATGTCGCGGTGGACCCAGCGTTTGCGGTGCAGCTCGTCGACGATCCGGCACAGCCGGGCCAGCACCTCGGCCATCGCGGCCGGACCGCCGCGCTGGGCCCGGGCCCAGGTGTGCAGCGGCACGCCGTCGACCCAGGGCGAGATCTGGTAGCCGAGCAGCCCGCCGGAGGGCGCCGCGCCGGGCCGGTGCGGGGAGGGGCCGAGCAGGAAGCTGGGCACCACCAGGTCGGTGACGCCGAGCCGGTGGGCGTTGTGCGAGACGTCGTCCCAGCGGCCGAGCCAGCGCCGCACCTCGGACGGGTCGCGCTCCAGCATGATCTTCGCGGCGACGAGTTCCCTGATCCCGTTGTGCCCGGTGCGCACCGCCCGCCACACCTCGGCCTCGCCGCCCCGGTGGTGGAACTCCAGCAGCTCGTACTGTTCGGGGTCGAACTCGGGCCCGAAGCGGAGCCCGGGCACCCAACGAGATTCTGACACGCGACCCCCGACGCTTCCTCACCACTGCGGACGCGCGA
This sequence comes from Kitasatospora sp. NPDC059146, assembly GCF_042786665.1. Classification (NCBI taxonomy): domain Bacteria; kingdom Bacillati; phylum Actinomycetota; class Actinomycetes; order Kitasatosporales; family Streptomycetaceae; genus Kitasatospora; species Kitasatospora sp. NPDC059146. The sequence continues at coordinate 5,927 of NZ_JBHZCY010000058.1, forward strand.
CTGCCGTACGGCCTGCGCGCTGCCCAGGATAGTGCGCATTTCTGTTCGTCCGACCGGAGGAGGGCCTATTCTGATGGGCGCCCGAGCAACATCACGAAACAACGTCAACTCATGGTCGTACGGGGAATGTTGATCATGGAGCGGGACGACATCGAGGCACAGGGGGACGGTGCATGCTGCAGCTTGCGGTGCTGCTGATCGTGGTGGCACTGGCCGGGGCGGCCGCCGTCCTGCTCGCCCGTAGGCGAACCACCCTGGACCCGGCCGGAGTCGCCAAGGCCCTGGCCGCGGCCGCCGGACAGCTCGCCGCCGGAAAGGCCCCGCAGGCCCGCCGCCGCTACGCCCGGCTGGCCCGCCAACTCGCCACCGGGCCCGCTGAACTGCGCACCCAGCGCGGCCTCGCCCTGCTCGGCCAGGCCGAGGCCACCATCCCCACCGGCGACCAGCAGGCCACCCTCGCCCTGCACCGCGAGGCCTTCCCGCTGCTCACCGACCCGGCCCGGCAACTGCCCCGCTGGAGCCTGCGCCGGCTCGCCGAGGAACGGACCCAGGCCCCGGACGGCGACCTCGGCCCGGTCCTCGCCTACCTCCGGGCCGCCGCCACCACCGGCACCGGCAGCGCCACCGGCACCGGCACCGCCACCGAAACCGGCAGCGCCACCGGCACCGATTCGGGCGAGGACGCCGTCGCCGTCGCCCGCACCGTACGGTGGCTCCAGCACCTCTGCCGCGAGGGCACGCCCGAGCAGCGCGACCACGCCACCGACCGGGCCCTCGCCGCCCTGCCCGGCCAGGACTGGCCGGTCCTCGCCCGGGCCGCCCTGCTGAACGCCACCGGCCGCGCCGAGCAGGCCGAACCGCTGCTCGCCGCCGCGGCCCCCGGCGGCGGCGCCGAACTCTGGTTCCGCTGGGGCGCCCAGCTGTTCACCGCGCACCGGGACGAACCCGCCGCCGCCGCCTTCGACGAAGCCCTGCGCCGCGGCCCCGGCGACCCCGGCCCCTGGGGCCGCGGCCCGGCCCTGCGCACCGACAGCCTGCTCTTCCGCGGCCTCGCCCGGCAGCGCCTCGGCGCCACCGACGCCGCCTGGGCCGACCTCGCGGCCGCCGCCACCGAGACCCCCGGCGACCCGCGCCCGCGCTACGCCCTCGGCCGGCTCGCCCTGCTGCTCGGCGCCGACGACCAGGCCCGGGAGCAGTTCACCGCCGCACTCACCGTCCAACCCTCCTTCGCCCCGGCCCGGTTCGGCCTCGCCCTGGTCCACGAACGGGCCCAGCGGCACGCCGAGGCCGCCGCCGACTACCGCACCGGCCTCGGCCAGGTCCCCGACTGGCGCCCCGCCAGGGTCCGGCTCGGCGCCGCCCTGACCGCCGCCGACCGGGCCGCCGAGGCCGAGCCGCTGCTGCACGCCGAGGCCGACACCGAACCCGACTCCCGCTGGAGCCGGATCGCCGCCTACCACCACGGCCTCGCCCTCGCCCGCACCGGCGACCCGGCCGGCGCCCTCGCCCGCTGGGAACCCCTGGACGACCCCGAACTGCACGTCCGCCAGGCCCTGGCCCGCGACCGGCTCGCCCGCACCCGGCTGGCCGCCGACCCGGCCGCCGCCCGCGCCCTGTGGCAGCGGGCCGCCGCCGAACACCCCGGCGCCCCCGGCTACCGGTCCGCGCTGCGCGAGGCCGCCCTGCGCGAGGCCGCCCACCTGCTGGTCACCGGCCGCGACCGCGCCGAGGCGCGCGAGGCCGCCGCCGCCGCGCTCGCCCTGGCCGACGCCCTGCCCGGCGCGCTCACCCACCGGCAGTCCCGGCTGCGCGCCGCGCTCGCCCTCGCCGAGGGCGCGACCGAGCGGGTCACCGCGCTGCTCGACCCCGCCGCCGCGCCCCGCGACCGCTACCACCTGGCCGCCGCCGCCCTGCTGGCGGGCCGTCCGGTGCAGACCATCGCCCTGCTCGGTCCGCTCGACCCCGACCCGGCCGGCGACCCGGCGCTCGCCCGGCTGCGCGCCCTGCTCGCCGAACGGGCCGGCAACTGGGCCGCCGCACTGGACTGGTACCGGCACTTCCTCACCGCCCCCGCGGCCGGGTGCGCCGCCGGTTCCCCCGAGGCCGGTTCCTTCGAGGCCGCTTCCGCCGCAGACCCGGTCGGCGACTGCGCGGCCTGCGCCCGCCCCGCCACCGGCGCCTGCGGAGGCTGCGGGCGGGAGGCCTGCGCCGAGCACCTGCACGCCCCGGCCGGATCCGCCTCGCCCCGCTGCACCCACTGCACCGGCCCCGCCCTGCGCGCCCTCCTGGACTGCGCCCGCCGGGCCGGTACCCCCGAACAGGCCGAACCCGTCCTGGCCGGCTGGGCCGAGGCGCTCGGCGACGGCGCCGCCGCCGCACCGGTACGGCTCGACCTCGCCCTGCTGCGCGCCGAACTCGGCCGCCTCGACGAGGCCCTGGCCGATCTGCCCGAGGAGGCCGGCCCGGCCCGGGCGGCCGTCCTGGTCCGCCGGGCCGGCGCCGCCCTCGCGGCCGAGCAGCACGGCCGGGCGGCCGGCGACCTGCGCCGGGCCCTCGCCCTCGCGCCCGGCCACCCGCAGGCGGCCGCCGCGCTGGTGCTGCTCGGCGAGCACGAGGCCCACCGGCACGCCGTCGAGGGCCGCCACCGCGAGGCCTACCGGGCCTACCGCGCGCTGCTGCTCGACGACCCCGCCCACCCCCGGCTGCTGCACGCCCTCGGGCTGGCCGGCTACCGCTTCGCGGCCGCCACCGGGGCGACGGCGACGGGAGCGGCCGACGGGACCGTGGCCGAGGCCGCCGACGAGCAGGCCTGGGCCTGGACGATCGGCTGCCTGGTCGCCGCCCTGCACCGCGAGGAGCTCTGGACCGAGACCGCCCGGACCACCGGCCGCGAGGCCGACCCCCAGCGCACCGCCGCCGCCCGCACCGCGCTCACCGACCGCCTCCGCGAGGACCTGCGCGCCCTCGACCGGGCCGCCGGCCGCAGCGGCGACGAGACCACCGCGTGGACGCTGCGCCTGGGCATGGAGTCCCACGCCGCGGACGCCTTCGCCCAGGAGGACGTCCGGATAGCCCTGCCCGGGCGCCCCACCCGCCGGCTGGTCCTCGGCCCGGGCCTGGACCGGCTGCTGCGCGCCGAACTGGCCGGCTGGGGCGAGGCCTACCAGCAGGCCGTCGGCGCCTGGCGGCGCGGCCCCGGGGCCGCCTCGGGGCCCGCGCTCGGCCGAGCCCTCGGCCTGTTCGGCGCGCTCGGCCCGCAGCAGTACCTGCACCTCCAGGGCCGGCAGGCGGCCGCCGTCGCCGCGCTGGACGCGGTCGCCGAGGGCGAGCGCGGCGCCGCCTGGCAGTCGCTGCTCGGCGCGGCCCTGGTCAGCCAGGCCCGGGAGCACCACCGCAACCAGGACTGGCGGGAGGCGCTGGACTGCCTCACCCGGGCCCGGAGCGTCCCCGGCCTGGTGCTGCCCGTCGAGGTGGCCAAGGTGGCCGCCGAGTCCGGGGTCCGGGCCGCCCGCGCCCTGTTGAAGAGCAGCGTGGACGACCAGGAGGGCGCGGCCGGACTGCTGGAGAAGGCCTTCGCGCTGGCCCCGGACGACCCGGAGGTGCGCGGCGACCTCGGCGCGACCTACGCCCAGTGGGCCCGCAAGATCAACAACGAGGAGAAGGACTACCTGCGCGCCCTCGAACTGCTGGCCAAGAGCGCCGAGCTCGCCCCCGGCGACCCGACCGCCCGGCACTTCCTGCGCGCCGCCCTCGGCAACCGGGCCGGTCAGCTCAGCCGGGTGGACGCCTCCGACGCGGAACTCCAGGAAGCCGTCGGGACGTGGAAGCGGCTGATCGAACTCGACGACGACCCCGAGAACCGCCGGGGCCTCGCCTTCGTGCTGCGCCAACTGGCCCGCTCCGCCGCCTTCGTCGACGACAGCGCCCGCGCCCTCGCCCGGATGCTGGAGGCGCTGGTCTGGGACCCGGACTGGGAGGGCGACGCCGCGAGCGAGGCGGGCCGCCGGGTCTCGGTGCTGCTCGCCAACCACGTCATCGACCACATGCAGAACAGCACCTTCCAGGCCCAGGCCGCGATGCTCCACAAGGCCAGGTCCTACGACGACTCGGCCGAGATCCGCGGCCTGATGGTCAGCGTCTGGCGCAGCCGGGCGATCTCGTTCTACGAGGAGCGCCTCTACGCCGAGGCGATCGGCCTGCTGCGCGAGGCGCTCGAACTCGCCGTCGCGCCGGAGGACACCGCCAAGCTCAAGACCGAACTCGGCATCGTCCTCAGCTCGTTCGCCGTCGCCCGGGCCAACGCCGGCAACCACCTGGAGGCCCAGGGGGCGATGGAACTCGCCCTCCAGCACAATCCCCACGACCGCGAACTGCGTGCCCTGGCGGACCGGATCAACAAGCTCGGCCGCCGCTACTGACCGGCCCCGCAACCGCCGGACGGCCGGCGCCGTCGTAACCCGTGCACCGCGTCCGCACCGACCGCACCGCCCAGCCCGCTACCCCCAACCCCCCTGCCCCGTCCGGACCGTGAGGAGAGAGACCGCCCGCCATGCCACTGCACGAACCGTCGCCGTACGAGGTCCTGGGCATCCCGCTCACGGCCGGGGTACGCGAGATCAACCTCTCGGTCGGGAAGGCGCTCAAGGCGGGCCGGTACAGCCGCCAGCAGATCCAGGACGCCGCGGCCCTGCTGCGCAACCCGGACCGGCGCCTGGAGGTGGACCTCCAACAGCCGCTGCCGCCCGAACCGGTCGACCAGGCCGCCGAGTTGCTCGCCCCCGCGCTGGCCGAACCGCTGCTGGTGATCGAGCGCCCCGGCCTCCCGCCGGCCCCGGCCCTGCTCGCCCTGCACCGGGCCGAGGCCGCCGCCGACTTCGCCGAGCCCGCCCCCGGCGGCGCCGACCCCGAACCGCCCGTCCCCGCCCGCTACGCGGCCGACCTGTCCGTGCTGCCCCAGATCGAGGTCCCGCAATGACCGACGCACCGACCGCACCCGCCGGGCCGACCGCACCGACCGCACCGGCCGGTGTACCGACCGCAGCCCTGCTCGACGGCCACCGGCCGCTGGAGGTCCCGCCGGGTGCGGAGGCCGTCGACCTGGAGGCCAAGTTCACCCAACTGCTCTTCCGGTCCTCCCTGTTGGGCAACAAGCTGACCGAGCAGAAGCAGCAGGCCCGGGCCGAGCAGCGGGAACTGCTGGGCGTCCTGATCGAGGTGGACGACGCGCTGACCGCCCTCGGGCTGGACCGCGAGCTGGTGGCGCTCGGCCGCGGCGCCGGGCTGGAGGCGACCCGTCGGCGGCTGCTCGGCCGGCTGGCCAAGGCCGGGGTCCGGCCGATGCGGCTGGAGGGGTTGGCGGCCGACCCGGCGCTGACCGAGATCGTGGGCACCGAGGTGCGGCCGGGGGTGGCGCCGGAGACGGTGCTGCAGACGGTGGTGACCGGCTTCTTCTGGGAGCAGGAGGTGCTGCGCCGGGCCCAAGTGGTGGTCGCCGCAGCGGAGTCGGCGGCGGAGTCGGCACCGGAGTCGGTGCCGGAGCCGGTGCCGGTGCCGGTCGAGGACCCGCGCAGCGCGCGGATCGGGCTTGAGGAACCGGAGCAGTCCGAGGAGCCGAAGGAGCCCGAGCAGCCGACGGCCGCCGCGCCCGACCCCGCCGCCAGGCCGGTGCCGCCCCGGGTCCGTCGGCACGCCAAGGCGCCGGGCCGGCCGGCCAAGCGCGCCAAACGCAAGAAGTAGCCAGGACCACGAGGGGCAAGAGGGGAACGACATGTACCGCACACTCGGCATCGACCTGGGCACCACCAACTCCGTGGTGGCCCACCTGCGCCGGGGCGCGCCGGAGATCATCTTCAACCGGCAGAACCAGGAGGCCACGCCCTCCGTGGTCGGCAGCGGCCGCAAGGGCGAGCTGCTGGTCGGTTCGACCGCGCGCAGCCGGATCGCCATCGACGGCGCGAACGTGATCCGCTCGGTCAAGCGCTTCATGGGCCGCAAGTTCAAGGACCCGCAGGTCCAGGCGGCGCTCAAGGAGGTCGACTACAAGGTCACCGCGGGCACCGACGGCGACGTCAACGTCTGGTTCAACGGCCGCTCCTACACCCCGATCGAGATCTCCGCGATCATCCTGCACCGGCTCAAGCAGGACGCCGAGCAGCGCCTCGGGGAGCCCTTCCACCGGGCGGTGATCACCGTCCCCGCGTACTTCGGCGAGCGGCAGGTGGCCGCCACCCAGGAGGCGGGCCGGATGGCCGGCCTGCACGTGCTGCGGATCATCAACGAGCCGACCGCCGCCGCGCTCGCGTACGGGCTGGCGAGCGACGCCGGGGACGAGGGCCGCACCGTCCTGGTGTACGACCTCGGCGGCGGCACCTTCGACATCTCCATCCTGCTGCTGGTGCCCGGTTCGGTCTCGGTGCTCGGCATCGAGGGCGACAACCTGCTGGGCGGCGACGACTTCGACCGGGCGATCACCACCGCGCTGCTGGAGGACATCCGCGAGGAGTACGGCTCCGACTACCAGCCGGACCTGCGGGACCGCCCGAAGATCGCCTCGACGGCCGAGACGGTCAAGATCGAGCTGTCCAACCAGCAGTCCTCCGAGGTGATCCTGCCCGGCCTGGGCGCCGGACAGCTGGTGCTGGAGACGGAGTTCGAGCGGGCCCGCTTCGAGGAGCTGATCGAGGCCCAGATCGAGCGGACCATCGAGCTGACCCACAAGGCGATCATGCAGGCCAACCTGACCGTCGGGGACGTCGACGAGGTGGTGCTGGTCGGCGGTTCGACCGCGATCCCGCTGGTCGAGCGGCGCCTCGGCGAGGTGTTCGGCACCCGCCGGATCAAGCGCGGCGTCAACCCGATGCAGTGCGTGGCGCTCGGCGCGGCCGTGCAGTCCGCCCTGGTCGGCGAGGTGGAGTGCCCGGAGTGCCGGGCCCCCGGGGACCTCTCGGCCTCCAACTGCGCCAACTGCGCGACCTCCCTGCTCGGCGGCGACCGGGTCTCCTGCCCGACCTGCCACGTCCCGGTCGAGGCCGGGGCGTCGGCCTGCCCCAAGTGCGCCCAGGAGATGGACGGTTCGTCCGCCGACGGCTCGGCCGGGTCCGGCTCGGCCGGCTCCGGCGCGAGGATCCCGCAGCAGTCCCAGGCCACCACCGCGCTGCGCGCCGACAACTGCCCGCAGTGCGGCACCCCGGCCGCCCCCGGCGTCACCGCCTGCGAACTGTGCGCTGAGCCGCTCAACTCGGCCGCCCCCGGCCACACCAAGGTGGCCTCCACCGCCGCCGAGGACGTCGGCCTGCGCTGCTCCTCCTGCGCCACCGTCAACCCACCGGGCAGCGAAGTCTGCGCGGGCTGCGGCGAGTTGATGCAGGTCACCAACCCCTTCGACATCACCCCGAAGAACCTCGGCATCGAGCTCAACGACGGCCGGCTGGCCGTCATGATCCCCAAGAACACCAGCTACCCGACCAGTTCGCCGGTCGGCCGGGAGTTCGTGGTCTCCGGCAGCGGCCGCCAACGGCTGGAGATCGCCGTCTACGAGGGCGAGCACGAGATCGCCCAGCAGAACGAGCTGATCGGCCACCTCACCCTGCGCCTGCCCGAGGGCCTCGGCGGCCGCACCCCGGTGGAGGTCTCCTTCGGCCTGGACCGCGACCGCACCATCACCCTGTCGGTGCGGATCCAGGGCGGCGCCGAGAAGACCGTCAAGCTGGAGCGGGTCACCCTCGACCCCGAGTTGAAGGTGCAGGTCGAGGAGCAGCAGCGGCAGATCGAGTCCTTCACCGACCGCTGGGGCGGCGAGCTCACCGAGGCCGAGATGCGCGAGGCGCAGCGGCTGATGGACGCCCTGGACGACCTGGCGGCCGGGCAGACCCGCGGCCGGTCGGTGGACGAGGCGCTGGAGCGGGCGCAGCGCCAGCTCAAGGCGCAGCGCTGGGTGCGCGGCTCGGAGGCCTACCTGAGCCTGTTCATCCACTACTGCGAGAAGCACCTGGACCCGAGCGACCTGGACCGGCTGCGCTCGGTGGCCGCCGAGCTGCGCCTGCGCCGGGAGGCGGCCGACTGGGAGGGCGCGATGCGCGCGGCCCAGAAGGCGGACGAGCTGTGCGACTCGCTCGGCCACACCTTCCGGATGCTCACCATGTGCAACATCTACGTCAACCAGAACATGGTGTCGCCGGCCCTCGGGCAGCGGATCATGGCGGAGCTGCGCGGCCTGGACGAGGCGGTGGAGGCGCCCAACATGGAGGCGGTCAACACCCACATGTCGAACCTGCTGGCGCTGTACGCCCAGGCGCAGCGGGAACTGGGCAGCGAGCCGGCCGCCGAGTCGCTCGGCCCGGTGCGCCCGGAGGAGGCCGGTCCGCGATGACCACTCCCGACGTACCTGCCGTGCCCGGAGCGCCCGAGGAGCCGGAGGTCCGCTGCCCGCTGTGCAAGGTCCCGGCGGACCGGCGGTCGCTGGGCTGCCCGTCCTGCCGGGAGGACCTGGGCGTGCTGTTCCGGCTGCGTTACGCCGGTCGGATCGACTACAACCGGGCCCTGACGGCGCTGGGGGCGGGGGAGGGGGCGCTCGCGCTCGGCCTGCTGCACCGCGCGCTGGAGGCCGAACCGGGGCTGGAACCGGCCCGGGAGCTGCTGGGATCACTGAGCGTGTCCGGGTTCGGCGGGTCGGGCGCGGAGCCGGGGGAGGGCCTGCGGGAGGGTCGGCGGGAGGGCGACACGCCCTCGGGCTGACCAATTCGGCCGCTTCCGGCCTGCCGTGGAGTTCGATCGGTGCGAGTGTGATCGTCACACGGAGTTCCGCCACCCTCTCAAGGAGTGACGCAATGCGTATTCGCACCACCCTCGCCGCCACCGCGCTCGCCGCGGTGGCCGTCATCGCCGGTGCCGGCACCGCCGCCGCCAGCGGCGCGACCGCGAACGGTGTCGCCTTCGGTTCGCCCGGTGTGCTCTCCGGCAACCAGATCCAGATCCCGATCAACCTCGAGGCCAACGTCTGCGGCAACTCGATCGGCGTCATCAGCATCCTCAACCCGGCCTTCGGCAACACCTGCATCAACGCCTGACCCGCGCACCGGGGCCGTCCGTCGCAGCCGACGGGCGGCCCCGGTGCCGTGCCGGTACCCCCGTTCGGGGGTGGCGGCGCGGGCCGGGGACCGCGAGCATGGTCCCCTGTCCCGCACCGCCGCACCCAGGAGCCCGCCCGTGCCGACACCGCCCGCCCAGCGCAGCTACGCCTCCGGGGCCTCGGCCGTCCCGCTGCTCGGCGACACCATCGGGGAGAACCTCGACCGCGCGGTGCGCGCCTTCCCCGACCGCGACGCCCTGGTCGACCGCCCCACCGGCCGCCGCTGGACGTACGCCCAACTCGCCGCCGACGTCGACGCGCTGGCCCTCGGCCTGCTGGAGCTCGGCATCGCCAAGGGCGACCGGGTCGGCATCTGGGCCCCCAACTGCGCGGAGTGGACGCTCACCCAGTACGCCACCGCCAAGCTCGGCGCCGTCCTGGTCACCGTCAACCCGGCCTACCGGGCGCACGAGCTGGAGTACGTGCTGAACCAGGCCGGGATCCGGCTGCTGGTCGCCGCCGAGCGCTTCAAGACCTCGGACTACGCCGGGATGATCGGCGAAGTCCGGCCCCGCTGCGCCGGGTTGGAGCGGGTGCTGCTGCTCGGCAGCCCCGCCTGGGACGAGGTGCTGGCCGCCGGCCGCGCCGCCGACCCCGCCCCGCTGGCCGCCCGCCAGGGCGAGCTGGCCCCCGACGACCCGATCAACATCCAGTACACCTCGGGCACCACCGGCTTCCCCAAGGGCGCCACCCTCTCGCACCACAACATCCTCAACAACGGTTACTTCGTGGGCGAGTTGCTCGACTACACCGAGCAGGACCGGATCTGCGTCCCGGTGCCCTTCTACCACTGCTTCGGCATGGTCATGGGCAACCTCGCCGCCACCTCGCACGGCGCCTGCGTGGTCATCCCGGCCCCCTCCTTCGAACCCGGCGCCACCCTGGCCGCCGTCGCCGCCGAGCGCTGCACCTCGCTGTACGGCGTGCCGACCATGTTCATCGCCGAACTCGCCGACCCGGACTTCGACCGCTACGACCTGGGCAGCCTGCGCACCGGCATCATGGCGGGCTCGCCCTGCCCGGCCGAGGTGATGAAGGAGGTCATCGAGCGGATGGGCATGGCGGAGGTGTCGATCTGCTACGGCATGACCGAGACCTCGCCGGTCTCCACCCAGACCCGCACCGACGACCCGGTCGAGCGCCGGGTCTCCACCGTCGGCCGGGTCGGCCCGCACCTGGAGGTCAAGGTCGTCGACCCGGCCACCGGCCGCACCGTCCCGCGCGGCGAGCCCGGCGAGCTGTGCACCCGCGGCTACTCCGTCATGCTCGGCTACTGGGACGAGCCCGAGCGCACCGCCGAGGCCGTCGACGCGGCCCGCTGGATGCACACCGGGGACCTCGCGGTGATGGACGCGGACGGCTACCTCGCCATCACCGGCCGGATCAAGGACATGGTCATCCGCGGCGGGGAGAACCTCTACCCGCGCGAGATCGAGGAGTTCCTCTACACCCACCCCGACGTCCTCGACGTCCAGGTGATCGGCGTCCCCGACCCCAGGTACGGCGAGGAGCTGATGGCCTGGATCCGGATGCGCGAGGGCGCCGAGCCGCTCACCGCCGAGGCCGTGGCCGCCTACTGCGCCGGGCGGCTGGCCCACTTCAAGGTCCCGCGCTACGTGCACGTGGTCGAGGAGTTCCCGATGACCGTCACCGGCAAGATCCGCAAGGTCGAGATGCGCGCGCAGGCGCTGCGCATTCTCGGCCTCTGACCCCGGGAACGCCCGCGGCCCGCCCCCGGGCGGGGACGGGCCGCGGCGTCGCCGATCCGCCGCCCGTGGGAGGCGCGCGTTACGCGGCGAGGTCGGCGTAGAAGATGATGTTGTCGGTGCGGTGCCCGTGCTCGATCCCGCCGCCGCAGGTCAGCAGGCGGAGTTCGGCGTGGTCGGTCGCACCGTAGACCTTGTCGGTCGGGAAGTCCTTCTTGTTCACGTTCTGGATCTCACGGATCCTGAACTCCGCGGTGCTGCCGTCCTCGCGCCGGACGACGACGGTGTCGCCCAGCTCGACCTTCTCGACGTCCTTCATCAGCGCAGGGCCGTGCCTGGTGTCGAAGTGCGTCACCAGGACGGCGATCCCGGTCTCACCCGGGGTGACGCTCCCGGTCCACCAGCCGGGGCTGTTCGCGTCGGTGTCGGGATCCGGGACACCGAGCTCGCCCGTGGCGTCGAGCTCGAGGTCGACCATCTTCCTGCTGTCGACACCGGCCGCCTCGATCCTCATCCCGGTCGGGCGCGCCTTCGGCATCGCCCGTGCGACGGCACTGGGGGTCGAAGCGGCCGAGGTGCTGGTGACCTTGGGCTCCGGGGGCAGGTCGATAACGAGGGCCTTCGGCCTGGCGGACCTGATCGACCGTATCGTGATCGGCGCTGCCCCGCCCGAGGTTGAGGACGCCGTCTACAGGCTGGTGCTCGAGGCACTCATCAACATCCGCCGACATTCTTCCCGCGCTACCCGGTTCTCGGTTTCGGCCACCCGTTCCTCTGTCGGCGCTGTGTCGGTGTCCGTGGCCGACCACGGCGGCAGGAAGGCGCTGCGAACACGCAACCGCACCGGAGGTGGCACCGGACTTCTCGCCCTTGCCGAGCGCATCCAGAGCCTGGCCGGCACTGTCAGTGCCGGCCCGCACCAGGACGGTTGGCACGTCCGCGCCACCGTTCCTCTCGACTGAGAGGTCCGGGCGAGGATCGATCGTCCACGCGGCCGGAGAACAATCGATACATCGTCGACAGAGGATGAATCCCCATTCACCTTTGTCGCCCCCACAGATGCACTTGAGGAGTCATCTCAGGTGGGGAGTCTGCCGAGCCAGATGAGGGCTGCGGCGACGCGACTCGGTCGGAGCCGACCTGTGAGGGCGTCCACAACTGGCCGGCAAGCCCGAGCTCACAGGGTCGATGCTCCACCACGGCCTGCCGCTCCACCTCCTGTGCCGACGGCGACAAGAGCAGAGGGTCCCCAGGCGGCTCACCCACGCAAGGTCAATAACTCAGAACCCCAACGGTTTCAGGACTGCAGGACCTTCTGGGGCGGGTTCGGTAACCTTTGGTGAATCCACTGAAGTGAACTCCCGGCGGGCGGTTGGTCTTGTACCTGAAGGCCCGTTCAGGCGTATTACTTGTCTCTCCTTGGTCGAACGTACGCTTCCCGAAATTCATCCGATGAGTCGCTGATCTCGGTCAGCGAGACAAGGGGATTCGCGAAAAATGCGTTCCGCTCTCCGAGTTGCTGTCACCGTCGTGGGTGCCACGGCGGCCCTGTCCCTCCCCCTGGGCCTAGCCCACGCCGCCGACACCGGGCACGCCCCTTCGTCCAACGCACTGCAGGCCGCGTCGAAGGCAAAGTCCCACGACCTGCCCGACGGTTACAGCACGCGGTACAAGAGCGACAATCCGATCGGGGTGACCATCACCTATGACCTGACTGGCGAGTCCATCGAGCTGAGGGTCGATCGTGTGAGGACCGGCCGCCTCCACAACTACGACTTCACCATGGACTCCAAGGGAATCCTGACGGTCGAGGAGGTGCCGAACACGCAGGAGCTGGCCGACGGCTATGTGGCCGACGTCCACGAGCAGGTCGTCTCGACCCGGACGGGCAAGATCACGGCGTACACCGCGAAGATCCACGATGCCTCGGGCAAGATCCAGCTCACGCTGACCAACCCCGGCGATTCCACCGGCCGGCACGGTCACTACAGCTTTGCCCTGGCTTCCGACGGCAAGGTGACGGCCACCAAGCTCGCCCCGGGTGACAAGGGTGACAAGGGCCAGCCCGGTGACAAGAAGGCGGCGGTCACGCCCAAGGGCGGCGTGAAGGCCGGTGCCGAGGGCGTCGGCACCGGTGACAGCGCCGAGCTGGTGTACGGCGGGGCCGGTGCGGCCGCCGTCGGCGCCGCCGGCCTCGGCTTCGTGCTGCTGTGGCGCGGCCGCAGCAACGTCTGATCCCTCGATCGACGGCCGCCGCGCGAGTGGGTTTCCCCCCGCCCGGCGGCCGTTCCATGCCTGCCCGGAGGACACTCATGACCCGAACCCGCGTCACCGTCGTTGCGGTCGCCGTCGCGGCGGCTGCCCTGCTCACCGCCTGCGGCGGTGGGGACAGCCCTGTGCTCCCCGCCGCCCCCGAGATCGTCAGCACCGCTACCGCGTCGCCGGCCACTGCGGCGGCCTCCCTTCCGAAGTCCCGGCCGACGGGGCTCAAGATCGGGTCGGCCGGTGTCGACGCGAAGAGGATGGTCGATCTGAAGATCGACGACAAGGGCGAGCTCGGGGTGCCGGATCCCGCCAAGGAGGCGGACCTTCCGGGGTGGTGGGAGGGGAGTCCGACCCCGGGTGAACCGGGGGCGTCCGTGCTCGTGGCCCACTTCGACACCAGGCACGGGCCGGCCCTGATGAAGGACGTCGAGAAGATCAGGCTCGGCGACCGGATCGCGGTGCCCCGTGAGGACGGCACCACGGCCGTCTTCGCGGTCCGCGAGATCGAGAAGGTGGACAAGAAGGCCTTCCCGACCGAGAAGGTCTACGGCGCCACCGACCGGCCGGAACTGCGGCTGCTGACCTGCGGTGGTGAGATCAGGGACGGGCACCGGACCGGGAACGTGATCTTCTACGCGGACCTGGTACCGGCCTGATCCTGCACCTCGGCAGCGGTTCCGGGGCCGGCGGGTGGAGGCAGAAGCGCAGACGTTCGTGGTCCAGGGTGATGCCCGCAGATCTGACCAGCGCAAACGCTGATGGCCGACGAGGAGGCTCCCTCGTCGGCCATCAGCGTCGGTGGTGGCGCTCAGTAGCGGGTGCCCCAGGCCTCGTCGGTGGAGACGATCTCGCGGCCGAGCGGCATCAGCGAGATCGGGATCATCTTGAGGTTGGCCCAGCCGAAGGGGATCCCGATGATCGACAGGAACAGCGGGATGCTGGTCACCAGGTGCGCGATCGCCAGCCACCACCCGGCGAAGACGAACCAGATCACGTTGCCGACGCAGGACGCCGCCCCGGCGTCCGGCCGCTCGACGGTCGTCCGTCCGAAGGGCCACAGTATGAAGCCGGCGATCCGGAACGAGGCGATGCCGAACGGGATGGTCACGATCAGCACGCAGCAGATGATTCCGGCGACGACGTACCCGATGGCCATCCAGATGCCGCAGAAGAGCAGCCAGATGACGTTGAGGACGAAATTGATGGGCTTCATGCGCGTTACCTTCTCACGCTCGACGGACTGACTGCCACGACCTGCCATGCCCTCTGGCGTGCGCGTTCACTCCCTTAGGGGGTGCTCTTGGGGGATGACTCGGGGGTCGGGAGGGTGGGGAACTCGGTGGCGGAGGGGCTCGTGTAGTGGCAGTCGCCGGAGGTGGGGCAGAGGTACACCGTGAGGTCCTCGCCGTGGGTGGGCGACAGGAGGCGGAACTCGGCGAAGGTGACGAACCTGCCGCCACCGAGGTCGACCGCGCGGAAGCGGGGTGGGGCGGCGACGTGGTCGGTGTCGCCGGTCACCTTGACGTCGTCCTGGCGGCCGGAGAAGGCGGTGAACAGGTACTGCTCCGGCCCCAGTACCCCGTTCGCCACCAGCTCCGTGTCCCTGGTCTGATCGTCGATCGGGATGAACTCGGTTCCGTCCCACGGGTCGCCGAGGTGTACCCAGCAGACGTCGAGGTTGTCTTTCAACCAGAACGCGACCGCTCGGGAGTGCCCGTTGTCGTCGAGTACCGCGAGGGTGGCGAGGGTCGGCTTCGGGCACTGCTTCACCAGGAGCCCCGGCCGGTCGACGGCGTCGACGATCCACTGGGCGGACGGCGGCGCCGGTTCGGGCAGCACCACTGCGTGGCGTGGCGGCCCGTCGTCGGCGAAGACTCCGCAGGCCGTCACGGCGGCCAGGACGGCCACCGAACTCACCAGTCCCGCAAGGCCTTTCATCGCGTACCCCCTGTAGCGCTCCGATGGATCCAGGGTCGGCCAGGGCGGGGTGGCCGACAAGGCGCTGCGGGGTCACGGAACCGTCCCGGTCCCGCACGGAGGTGACGGTGCGTCAGTGGGCGTCGCGGCAGGTGCCGGTGGGGGTGCAGAGGGTGAGGGTGAGCGGGCGGCCGGTCGGGGGGATCCGGTAGTGGTAGGCGGCGAAGGTGACGAGGTCGCCGGCGCCGAGGTCGAGGGTGCGGCGCCGGACGGGGCTGACGAGGTGGTCCGGGTCGCCGGAGACCGTGATGTCGTCCACCTGGCCGCGGTAGGCCGTGAAGGCGTAGGAGTCCACGCCCGCCGTGGTGTCGGCGGGCATCGGGGTGCGGGGGACGAGGTCGGCGATGGCGGCGAACCAGACGGTGGTGGGCGTGACGCCCGCGTGGTTGACGACGGCGTAGCAGACGTCGAGGTTGTCCGGCAGCCAGAGGGCCACGGCCCGGGTCCGCCCGTCGGTGTCGAGGACGACCATGGTCGCCAGGGCCGGCTTCGGGCACTGCGGCGGCAGGTTGAGCCCGCCGACGAGGTCCGCGATCCACTGGGCGGAGGGCGGGGCGGCCTCGGGGAGCGGCACCGGGTGGCGGTAGGTGCCGGGGTCGAGGGCCGGATCGCAGGCGGTGGCCGGGCCGAGCGCCGTCACCAGTGCCAGCGTCGACCAGAGCGCCCCGAGGCGGCGTCGCATCCTGTCCCCTCTCCTTCCCGGTACGACGGGTGGGCCCCAGGATGCGCCCGGCACCGGGCGGCGGCAAGACTCCTGCCGCGGCCCGGAGCACGGAGCCGGGAGGGGTCAGGCCGGGCGGGGCAGGTAGGCCAGGCCGTGGGCGCCGGGCTCGGCGAGCTTGGGGGCGGTGAGGCGGGTGACCGGGGTCAGGGTGTCGAGGTCGACGACGTCCACGGTCGAGGAGACGACGGAGGCGACGTAGCCGAACCGGCCGTCGGGGGAGGAGGTGATGGTCAGCGGGAAGCGGCCGACCTCGACGGAGCCGAGCCTGCGG
Organism: Kitasatospora sp. NPDC059146; assembly: GCF_042786665.1. Classification (NCBI taxonomy): domain Bacteria; kingdom Bacillati; phylum Actinomycetota; class Actinomycetes; order Kitasatosporales; family Streptomycetaceae; genus Kitasatospora; species Kitasatospora sp. NPDC059146. Next base: position 21,997 of record NZ_JBHZCY010000058.1, read on the forward strand.
TGGGTGGCCGCGGAGAAGACGGTGAGGCAGCCGGGGTCCTGCCGGCCGAGCGGCGAGTCGGGGCTGGTGGTGGCGTGGATCTCGCCGGCCAGGAGGCGGCCGCTGCTGGTCAGGTGGACCGGCAGGACGGCGGAGCCGGTGGGCAGCACGTCGACCACGGAGGCCGTACGGGTGTCCAGGACGCGGATGCCGGGCGCGGCGTCGGGCTTCCCGGCGAAGCCGAGGTAGGGCCCGCCGACGTACACCCGGGCGCCGTCGGCGGAGACGGCCAGGCCCTCGCTGCCGGGGACGGTGATCTTGGCGGTCAGTGTGCCGCGGTCGAGGTCGACCACGGAGACGTACGGGGCCTCCTTGTTGGTGGCGTAACCGGTGCGCCCGTCCGGGGAGATGGCGAACCAGTGCGGGCCCGGGGCGTCGGTGTCGATCCGGCCGAGCGGGCGGCGGGTCGCGGTGTCGACGACCACCACGCCGCCGGGTCGGTCCGCCGAGGCCTCGACGCTGACGTAGAGCCGGCCGCGGACCGGGTCCAGGGCCAGGCCGTGCGGGCCGTGCTCGGGGGCGAGGTCGATCACCTCGACGACGGTGCGGGTGTCGGCGTCGATGACGGTCAGTTCGGTGCTGTGGCCGTCGTGGGCGTTGTAGTAGCCGGAGCGGTACGCGCTGGTGCACCAGAGCAGGCGCTGCGTCGGGTCGAAGCACAACTCGTGCGGCTGGGCCGGGACCTCGACGGTGTCGAGCAGGGCGTCGGTGGCGGCGTCGAAGAAGGAGACGGTCGGGCCGCTCTGGCTGACGACGGCGAGGACGTCGCCGGCGAGGTGGGCGCGGGCGTCGAGCTGGGCGCGGGTGTCGAGGTGGGCGCGGGCGTCGAGGGGGGTGTTCGGCACGGGAACTCCTGGTGGGTGGCCGGTGGGTGCCGGCGGGTGCTTCGTGAACGGTTCCCACTGTGCTCGCCCCAGGCCGGTCGAGCCATGCAAGGATCGGCACGGGATCATTGCCCCGGACGTAAAAATGCAGCTCAGGAGCCCACTGATGGACCTCAACCTGCTGCGGGCGCTGGACGCCCTGCTCCAGGAGAACAGCGTGACCCGGGCCGCCGAGCGGCTCGGCACCTCGCCGGCGGCGGCGAGCCGGATGCTGGCCCGGCTGCGCCGCGCGGTCGGCGACCCGCTGCTGGTGCGGGCCGGGCAGGGGCTGGTGCCGACCCCGCGGGCGCTGGAACTGCGGGAGGAGGTGGCGGAGTTGCTGCGGGGCTGCGACAACGTGCTGCGGCCCGGGGCGGGTTTCGACCCGGTCCACCTGGAGCGGACCTTCACGGTGCAGAGCACGGACGCGGTGCTGGTCCGGGCGGCCGGCCGGCTGACCGGGCGGATCCGGGCCGAGGCCCCGGGCGTGGACGTGCTGTTCCTGCCGGAGTCGCTGGAGGGCGGACCGGGCCTGCGCCAGGGGCGGGTGGACGTCGAGGTCGGCGTGCTGGGGCAGTTGGACCCGGAGATCCGCACCCGGCCGCTGGTGACGGCGCCGGTGGCCGGCGTGGCGCGGGCCGGGCACCCGCTGTTCGACGGGCGGATCACCGCCCGGCGGTTCGCCGCCGCCGACCACATCGGCGTCTCGCGGCGCGGCAAGCGGCTCGGGCCGATCGACGCGGCGCTGGCCGAGCGCGGCCTGCGCCGCCGGGTCGCGGTGGTGGTGCCCAGCCACACCGCCGCGATGCTGCTGGCCCGGGACTCCGACCTGGTGACGCTCGGGGCCGCGGACTGGCTGCCGGAGGCCTTCGAGGCGCTGGGCCTGCGCACCTTCCCGATCCCGCTCGAACTCCCGCCGTTGGAACTGGGGATGGCCTGGCACCCGCGCAACTCGGCCGATCCTGCCCACCGTTGGTTCCGTGCGCACCTGGCGGCGGCCGTGCGGCAGGAGTAGCGGCAGGAGCAGGGACGGCGGCAGGGGCCGCACCCGGTGTGAACGGCTGCGGCCCCGGACCGCCGAGGAGGCGGCCGCTACGTGCCCGCGATGACCCGCCCCATCGCGGCCAGCGTCGGCGAGCCGTTGTTCCAGTAGTCGGAGTGCCCGGCCTTGGGGTCGACCGGCATGACGTTCGCGCCGAAGTCGGACACGGTGGTCTGGCGGCCGTGGATCAGGTGGTGGTCGTCGTCGTCGACGAAGGGCAGGTTGCTCACCGTGTTGTCCCAGACGTTCTGCGCCATTCCGCCGGGGTCGATGGCGGCGGCCATGCCGATCATGTCGGACGGGCTCTGCGCCGCGTACACGTGGGACGGGTCGATGCGGAGGTCCTTGGCGGAGTCGACGCCGGCGCCGGGGCTGGCGATCAGGACGACGTTGTCGACCGGGAGCCCGTGGTCCTTCATGGTGTAGCCGATGGTCGTGGTGCCGTAGCTGTGCCCGAGGATCGTGTTGTTGCCGATGGTCCCGTTGTGGGTGGCGTGCAGTCCGTTCTCGAAGCCGACCAGCTTCTTCTCCGCGTCCTTCGCGTACTGGTCGTCCGTGGCATCGGCGAGGGACTGCGGGGCGTCGTAGCCGATCCAGGTGATCGAGGAGGTGGTCTTCCCGGTGCCGGCGGCGTTGGCCGCAGCGACCATGGCGTCCGAGCGCTCGATGTCGCTGCCGATGTGTCCGAGCCGCGCTCCGGTGCCGGGGACGTACGTCGAGACGTTGTCGGCGGTGTCCGGGTTGCCGCTCGCGACGATGGCGTGGCCGCGACCGGCGTTGTCGTAGCCGAGCAGGTAGGTCTGCGGATGGTTGGCGTCGACGGGGACCTTCATCCGGTCCTCGATCGCCTTGATGCCGTTCAGCTGGTCGACGAGCCCGTCGTGCTCCTGCTTCCAGAGCTTGTGGTCCGGGGGCTCGACGGCGCCGTACGGCGTGCCCACCACCGAGTCGGGCTCCGGGCCGAGGGCGTCGAGCCGCTGCTGGAGGTCGGCGTGCGTCTTGGCGAGGGTGATCCGGTTGGCCTGGTCGCGGCCGGTGGCGGGGATGCCGTCGAGGTTGCCGATCTGCTCCGGGTGGGTGAGGGCCATCATCCGCTGCTGCTCGTCGGTCAGGCTGTCCCACCAGGCCTTGACGCTGTTGGGGTCGGTGCCCGCGGCGGGGACCTGGTGGAGCGCGTTCGCGGCGGCCGTGTCGTTCTTCGCGACGGTGGAGTCGAGTCCGGTGGCGTTGGTCGCGTTGGTGGTGAGGTGGGCGAGTCGGCCGCTGATCGTCCGGTCCGCGTGGTCGGCCTCGGTGAGGGCGGCGGTGATCCGGCTCTGGATGTCCTTGGCCAGGGTGTCGGCGTCCGTGCCCGCGAAGTTGGGGGAGTTGGGGTCCTTGTCCCAGGTGATCCCGCCGTCGGGGGCGACGGTCAGCTTGTGGGCCTTGGCGTCGTTGAGGGCGTTGGACAGGTGGGTCTGGGCGGCGACGAAGGCCTCGGAGGCGTCCTGGAGGGCCCGGCTGATGAGCCCGATCTCCTGTTGGGCGGCCTGGAGTTCGTCGTGCAGCGTCTGCATCCGGGTCTGGGCGTGGCCGCCGGCCGTCCCGGTCCACTCGGAGCGGGTCAGCCGGTCGACGACCTCGTGCTGCCAGTTCTCCACGTGCTGTCCGAAGGCGGTGGAGAGGGTGTCGAAGGCGCCCTTGGCGGTGGCGAGGTTGCCGAAGTCGGCGCCGTTCAGCGTCTTGATGTCCATCGGCTACTCCACCGCCTTCGCACTGCGCGGTCCCACCGGGCCGGGGATGACGACGGTGTCGAACGGGTCGGGCTCCTTGGTGGTCGGGACCGGGGTGTCCGGGTGGATCATGTTGGTGTGGATGTCCTGCTCGACCTGCCGGTAGTAGGCCGCCGAGGTGCCGAGCTTGGTGCCGAAGTCGCCCATGTCGCCGCCGAGCCTGTCCAGCAGGGTCTTCCAGCTGCTGCCGCAGGTGGTCAACGCGGCGGCGGTGAGCCAGCCTTGCAGGGTGCCGGCGGCCTGGCTGCACGGATCGGTGATCTTCGCGGTCTCGCCGGGTATGAGACCGCCGATGTGTTGCGCGCTCTGTCCGCAGCCGTCCAGCTCGGACGGTTTGACCTTGAACGCCAAACCCGCATCGGGTTCTGCCATGTCTTCGTTCCCCCGTCAGTTCCGGACCGGTGGCCGGACGGGTCGCCGGGCCGGTCCGAGCGACAACTGACGACGCATGCTAGCGGATCGTCGAGAACGGAAAAGGGGTTCGACCGGGGCGTGTGCGAAGGGGCCGCACCTCGGTAAAGGTGCGGCCCCGAAGGGGAGTTGGGCTACTTGGCCGGCGTGCCGTCGGGCCAGACGCAGGGCGAGCCGACCTGGAGGGTGAGGTCGTGGCCGGAGTCGGAGGTTCCGTTCAGGATCGCGAGGAACTGGTTCTGCGGGTTCCTCAGCCGGATCCGGTCGATGTGGGAGCCCGTCGGCTCCGGCACGGCCTGGAAGCCCTGTCCGGTCAGGTAGTCGCGGAAGGCGGTCACCGTCCTGGCCTTGGCGTCCGACGGCACGTCACCGAGGTCGCGGACCCGGCTGGTCTGCTTCCGGCCGTGCGGGCCGATGTCGTTGGCGTCGCACTCCAGATCGCTGAACGCGGGCGGCGAGGACACCGGCTGGACCGGCAGTCGGGCCTGGACGGCGGCGAGGTAGCCGTCGATCTGCGTCTTCGCCTGGTCCAGGGTGATGGTGGGCTGCGCGCGCTCCTGGAGGGTGTCGGCCCCGCAGGCGCTCAGGGCCGTGGCGGTGACCGCCAGGAGGGCCGCGGCGGTGACCCGCCCGATCAGCGGGACGGGTGCGGTGGCGGTCATGAGTTGGGCTTTCCGGCGATGACCTGGCCCATGGCGGCCAGGGTGGGTGAACCGTTGTTCCAGTAGTCGGAGTGGCCGGCGTCGGGGTCGACGGGCATCACGTTCGCACCGAACTGCGGGGCGGTGGTCTGCCGGCCGTACATCAGGTGGTGGTCGCCGTCGCCGAAGCCGAAGTCGGTCTTGATGTTGTCCCAGAGGTTGTCGCCCATCCCGCCGGGGTCGGTGGCGGCGGCCCAGCCGATCGCGTCGGCCGGGCTCTGCGCGGCGTACACGTGGGAGGGGTCGATCCGCAGGTCCTTGGCGTTCTCGACGCCGGCGCCGGGGCTGGCGATCAGGACGGCGTTGTCGACCGGGAGGCCGTGGTCGCGCATGGTGTAGCCGACGACCGTGGTGCCGTAGCTGTGGGCCAGGATGGTGTTGTTCCCGATGGCCCCGTTGTGGGTGGCGTGCAGTCCGTTCTCGAAGCCGACCAGCTTGTCCTCCGCGTTCTTCGCGTAGGTGTCGTCCGCGGCCTCGGGGATGATGTTCTGGGGTGCGTCGTAGCCGACCCAGGTGATCGACGAGGTGGTCTTGCCCGTGCCCGCGGCGTTGGCGGAGGCGACCATCGCGTCCGAGCGGTTGATGTCGCTGTTGATGCTGCCGAGCCGGGCGCCGGTGCCGGGGACGTACGTCGACACGTTGTCGGCCGTGTCGGGGTTGTTGACCGCGACGATGGCGTGGCCCTTGCCGTTGGTGTCGAAGCCCATCAGGAAGGTCGGCGGGTGCTGGGCGTCGACGGGCGTGTTCAGCCGGCTCTCGATGGCGTTGATGCCGTTCATCTTGTCGGCCAGCTCGTCGTGCTTGTGCTGCCAGTCCGTGTAGGCGGGGTTCGGGCGGATGAACCTGCCGTTGCCCACGGTCGCCGGCGGCGCGGCGCCGAGCGCGTCGAGCTGGTGCTGGACGTCCTGCTTGCCGCGCGCCAGGTTGATCCGGTTGGCCTCGTCCCGGCCGGTGGCGGGGATGCCGTCGAGGTTGCCGATCTGGTCGGGGTGGTTGAGGACCATCCGGTGCTGCTGCTCGTCGGTCAGCCCGTTCCACCAGGCCTTGACGCTGTTCGGGTCGGTGCCGGCGGGAGGGATCTGGCCGAGGGCGTCCGCGGCGGCCTGGTCGGCCTTCGCGGTGGCGGAGTCCAGGCCGGTGCCGTTGCTCGCGTTGGTGGCGAGGTGGCCGAGCCGGGTGTTGATGGTCTGGTCGGCGTGGTCGGCCTCGTTGAGGGCGGCGGTGATCCGGGCCTGGATCTGCTTGGCCTGCGCCTCGGCGTCCGTGCCCGCGAAGTTGGGGGAGTTGGGGTCCTTCTCCCAGGTGATCCCACCGTCCGCGGCGACGGTCAGCTTGTGGGTCTTGGCGTCGTCCAGGGCGTTGATCAGGTGGGCCTGGGCGGCCGCGAAGCCGTCGTAGGCGTCCTGCAGGGCCCGGCTGACCAGGCCGAGTTCCTGCTTGGCGGCCTGGAGTTCGTTTCCCAGGTCCTGGATCCGGGTGTTGGCGTGCCCGGCGGCCGTCCCGGTCCACTCGGAGTGGTTCAGCCGGTCGACGACCTCGTGCTGCCAGTTCTCGATGTGCTGGCCGAAGGCGGTGGCCAGGGTGTCGAAGGCGTTCTTCGCGCCGGTGATGCCGATGACGTCGGCGTCGTGCAGGGTCTTGATGTCCATGGCTACTCGGCCGCCTTCGCGCTGCGCGGCTTGACCGGGCCGGGGACGACGGCGGTGTCGAAGGGGTCCGGCTCCGTGCCGTTCGAGGCGGGCGCGTTCGGGTTGCGCATGCTGTTGTGGGCGTTCTGCTCGGCCTGGCGGTAGTAGGTCGCCGAGGTGCCGAGCTTGGTGCCGACGTCGCCCATGTCGCCGCCGAGCTTGTCGAGCAGGGTCTTCCAGCTGGTGCTGCAACTGGTGATCGCGCCGGCGGTGAGGAAGCCCTTGAGGCCTCCGGCGGCCGTGTTGCACGGATCGGTGATCTTGGCGGTCTCGCCCGGTATCAGGCCGCCGATGTGCTGCGCGCTCTGCCCGCAACCGTCCAGCTCGCCCGGCTTGACCTTGAACTCCAGTCCCGCGTCAGGTACTGCCATCTCTTCGTTCCCCCGTCAGTTCCGGACCGCGGCGTCCTCCCGGCCCGGGATCGTGCGTAACTGCCGGGCATGTTAACGGATCTTGTACACGGAAAGTCCGCCGGAACCCGGGGGGATGTGGTATGGGATCGAACGATCCGGTGGCGGCCCCCGGCGCACGGCCCGGTCGTAGCCCGGTCGCAGCTCGGGATACCCTGCGGGGGTAAGCGGACACGGTGGGGCGGACGGGAGGCGGGGCATGGCGCAGCAGCGGCCGTACGGCGCCCCGGTGCCCGGGGTGCTGCGCCTGCTGCTGCTCGCCGCGCTGCTGCTCGGCATCGTGACGATGCACACGCTCGGGCACCCGAGTGGCGGGCACGGCGGGCACGGCGGGTCGGAGGGGCACGGGCCCCGGGTGGCGGTGGTCCAGCAGCTGCCGGACCACCACGGGCCGGCCGTCGATTCCGCGGCCGTCGATTCCGCGACTGCCGATTCCGCGACTGCTGATCCCGCGACCGCCGACGGCATGGACCCGATGACGGTCTGTCTCGCCGTGCTGGTCGGCTGGGGCGTGGTGCTGCTGGTCGTCGGCCCGCTGCTGCGCCGCAGTGGTGACGCCGCCGCCGAGGTGCGGGCCCGGCTGCTGCGGGCCGTCCGCGCACTGCCGCCGCCCGGGGGTGGGCGGCTCCTCCTCAGCAGACTGTCGGTGCTGCGTCAGTAGGCGTGCGCCCGCCGTCCCGTGCCCGCGCCCGCGCCATCGCGCCTGCGCGCCCGCGCACGGAACGGCCGACGCGCCGTCCTGTACGTCCACACCACCCCTGTACGAGGTGCACTCCGCCATGCGCACACCCACCCGTCGTACCGTCCTCGGCGCCGCGCTCGCCGCCGCCGGGACCGGCCTGCTCACCGCCTGCTCCTCCGGTTCGGACCCGATGAGCGGCATGGACCACTCGTCCATGGACCGTTCCCCGATGACCGGCAGCCCTTCCCCCGCCGGCTTCGTCGCCCCGAACGGTCCCGAGGTCGCCGCCGCCGAGGCGCGGCGCAAGCCCGGACCCGAGCGCAAGGTCGCGCTCACCGCCACCGAGACCACCCTCGACCTGGGCGGACGCACCGTCCGCAGCTGGGCCTACGGCGACCGCCTGCCCGGCCAGGAGGTGCGCGCCACCGTCGGCGACACCCTCGCCCTCACCCTCGCCAACCACCTGCCGCAGCCCACCTCGCTGCACTGGCACGGCCTCGCGCTGCGCAACGACATGGACGGCGTGCCGGGCCTGACCCAGGACCCCGTCCGGGCGGGGGCCTCCTTCGACTACCGCTTCGCCCTCTCCCACCCCGGCACCTACTGGTTCCACCCGCACTCCGGCGTCCAGCAGGACCGCGGCCTGTACGCCCCGCTGATCGTCGAGGACCCGAAGGAGCCGCTGCGCTACGACAGGGAGTGGGTGGTCGTCCTGGACGACTGGGTGGACGGGGTCGACGGCAGCACCCCGGACGCCGTCCTCGCCGAACTCGCCAAGGGCATGGGCGACATGGGCGGTACGGGTGGCATGGACCACTCGGGGCACGGCATGCCGGGCATGTCGGGCACCCCCGCCGCAGCCGACGGCCCGTCCCGGATGCTGATGGGCGCCACCAGCCCGCTGCTCGGTGGCGACGCGGGCGACGTCGCCTACCCCTTCCACCTGGTCAACGGCCGCCTGGCGACCGCCCCCGAGACCTTCACCGCCAAGCCCGGCGACCGGATCCGGCTCCGGCTGATCAACGCGGGCGGCGACACCGCCTACCGGGTCGCCCTCGGCGGCCACGAGCTGACCGTCACCCACACCGACGGCTTCCCGGTCGAACCGGCCACCACCCAGGCCCTGTTGCTCGGCATGGGCGAGCGCTACGACGTGCTGGTCACCGCGAAGGACGGCGCCTTCCCGCTGACCGCCCTGGCCGAGGGCAAGAACGCCGCCGCGCTGGCCGTGCTGCGCACCGGCGCCGGCGCCCCGCCGGACGCCTCGACCCGCCCCGCCGAACTGGACGGCCGGCTGCTGACCGCCGGGCAGTTGAGGGCCGATCCGGCCGTCCGGCTGCCGGACCGGGCGCCGGACCGCACGGTGGCGCTGGAGCTCACCGGCGGCATGGCCAGGGCCGACTGGGCGTTCAACGGCCGCAGGTACGACCCGGCGCAGCGCCACCCGGTCGCGGCCGGGGAGCGGGTGCGGCTGGAGTTCCGCAACAGCACCGCCATGTGGCACCCCGTCCACCTGCACGGACACAGCTTCGCGCTGGGCGTCGGCGGCCCCCGCAAGGACACCGCGATCGTGCTGCCGGGCACGACCCTGGCGGTGGACTTCGACGCCGACAACCCGGGTCTGTGGATGGTGCACTGCCACAACGTGTACCACGCGGAGACCGGCATGATGACGGTCCTCGGTTACCGGGCGTAACCCCGTCCGGTCCGTGAGACGCCGGGGCGGGGTGCTCCACCGCCCCGCCCCGGCGCCGGCCCCGACCCGCCGCGCCACCCGTTCCGACCTGCGCAGCCATGACGTTTTCTTAACGCGGGCCGATGACGTCTCCTTAACGGCTGTCGCATAGCCTGGCGCACTGCCGTCGCCCGACGGCGCTTTACGGGGTCTTTAAACAAGAGGTGCAAGGTGGTTTCGTCGGGTTCGACGGAGGCGACGACGGAGGCTCCGTCGTCGGCGCGAATACGGCTGCGCAGCTGGCTCCTGGAGGACATGTCCCCGGAGAAGGCCGCCAGGGACGCCGCCGCGAAGGCGCAGCAGGACGGCGCGGAGTCGGGGGACTCCGCCGCCGAGGCCGGTCACGCTGCGCACACGGGCCAGCCGTGGTGGCGCGTGATGTGCCTGACCGGTCTGGACTACTTCTCGACGCTCGGCTACCAGCCGGGCATCGCCGCGCTCGCGGCCGGACTGCTGTCGCCGATCGCCACGATCGTGCTGGTGCTGGTCACCCTGCTGGGCGCGCTGCCGGTCTACCGGCGGGTCGCCCAGGAGAGCCCGCGCGGTGAGGGCTCGATCGCGATGCTGGAGCGGCTGCTGTCGTTCTGGAAGGGCAAGCTGTTCGTCCTCGCGCTGCTCGGCTTCGCGGCGACGGACTTCATCATCACGATCACCCTCTCCGCCGCCGACGCCAGCGCCCACCTGGTCGAGAACCCGCACCTGACGGGCGCCCTCGGCGGCAAGCAGATGGTCATCACGCTGATCCTGGTCGCCCTGCTCGGTGCCGTCTTCCTCAAGGGCTTCGGCGAGGCGATCGGCCTGGCCGTGGGGCTGGTCGGGGTCTACCTGGCGCTCAACGTGGTGGTCGTGGCGGTCGGCATCTGGAAGATCGTCCAGGCGCCGCACGTCGTCACCGACTGGTCCAACGCGCTCACCACCCAGCACGGCAACGTGTTCGTGATGATCGGCGTCGCGCTCGTCGTCTTCCCGAAGCTCGCGCTCGGCATGTCCGGCTTCGAGACCGGCGTCGCCGTGATGCCGCACATCAAGGGCGACGCGGACGACACCGAGGCGAACCCGGTCGGCCGGATCCGCGGCACCCGCAAGTTGCTCACCACCGCCGCCGTGATCATGAGCAGCTTCCTGATCGCGACCAGCTTCATCTGCACCCTGCTCATCCCCGCCAAGGAGTTCGAGAGCGGCGGCCAGGCCAACGGCCGCGCCCTGGCCTTCCTGGCGCACGAGTACCTGGGCGGCGCCTTCGGCAGCGTCTACGACCTGTCGACCATCGCGATCCTTTGGTTCGCCGGCGCCTCCGCCATGGCGGGCATGCTCAACCTGCTGCCCCGCTACCTCCCGCGCTACGGCATGGCCCCGCACTGGGCCCGCGCCGTGCGCCCGATGGTGATCGTGCTGACCGTCGTCGGCTTCCTGATCACCTGGCTGTTCGACGCCAGCGTCGACGCCCAGGGCGGCGCCTACGCCACCGGTGTGCTGGTCCTGATCAGCTCGGCGGCCATCGCCGTCACCATCGCCGCGTACAAGAAGCGCCAGCGCGGCTGGACCGTCGCCTTCGGGGTCATCGCCGCGGTCTTCCTCTACACCACCGTGGTGAACACCATGGAGCGCCCGGACGGCGTCAAGATCGGCGCCTGCTTCATCGCCGGCATCATCCTGGTGTCGCTGCTCTCCCGCCTCAAGCGCGCCTTCGAGCTGCGCGTCACCGACGTGCTGCTGGACGAGACGGCCGAGCGGTTCATCCGCGACTACGCCCACCGCCCGCTGCGCCTGATCGCCAACGAGCCGACCAACCGGGACGTCGCAGAGTACCGCGACAAGATCCGGCAGATCCGCGCCGACAACGACATCCCCGGCGAGGACGACCTGGTCTTCGTCGAGGTGACCGTCCGGGACGCCTCGGACTTCGAGTCCGAGCTGACCGTCCGCGGCGAGGTGCTGCACAACCGGTACCGGGTGCTCACCCTGGAGAGCTCCAGCATCCCGAACGCGATCGCCGCCCTGGCGCTCACCGTCCGGGACCGCACCGGGCAGCGGCCGCACCTGTACTTCGAGTGGACCGAGGGGCACCCCTTCGCCCAGTTCCTGCGCTTCATCCTGTTCGGTCAGGGCGAGGTCGCGCCGGTCACCCGCGAGGTGCTGCGCGAGGCGGAGCCGGACCGGACGAAGCGTCCGCGGGTCCACGTCGGCTGACGCCGCCGCCTGCGCCACGGCCCGCCCGCTGCGCAACGGCCCGCCCGGTCCTCCAGGACCGGGCGGGCCGTCGGCGTTCAGGAGGGGGTCAGTTCAGGAGGTCAGGACGGGAGCCGCAGGACCAGGCCGGGCTGGATGAGGTCCGGGTCCTCGCCGACGGTGGCGCGGTTGAGCTCGTACAGCGCCGGCCAGCCACCGGGGACGCGCAGGGTGGCGGCGAGCTGGTCCAGGGTGTCGTCCTCGCGGACGGTCCACCGGCCGTCCACGGCCGAGCCGGGGGCGGGCGGCGGCAGGACGGCGTCGCGCCCGTGGTCGCGGGTGGCCTCGGCGGCCTCCTCGTCATGGGTCCGGTCGCCGGTCCGGTCCTGGGTCCGGCCACGGGCCTCGGCGCGGGCCTCGTCCCGGTCCGGGGCGGCGGTCCCGTGGGCGCGGCCGCCCAGGGCGTGGGAGCCGCAGACCGGCCAGGGGGAGAGGCCGCGCCGCTCGGCCAGGTGCTGGGCGACGGCCATCTGCTCCTCGCGGCTGGCGAGGTCGGGGCGCGGGGCGTAGGCCAGGCCGCCGTTCTCCCGCCAGGTGGACCGGTCGAACTGGAGGCCGCCGAAGTAGCCGTTGCCGGTGTTGATGTGCCAGTTGCCGCTGCTCTCGCAGTCCGCCACCCGCTCCCAGTCGTACCGGCCGCCGTCCGTCCTCCCGCCCGGGTCGGCCCCGCTGTCGCCGCCCGGGGGCGCGGCGTGGGCCGCGGGGGCGGCGAGGGCCACGGCGAGGGCGCAGAGCGCGGTGGGAACGAGGCGGCGGAGGCGCGCGGTGGGAGGCATGGGCGGCTCTCAGGTCCGGGGACAGGGCGTGCACCGCCCGGAGACGGCGCGTTCCAACCGACGCACGCCGAGCCGGGCGCGCCGCCGCCGACACGACCGGGAGGTCACCCGCTCGGCCGTCCCGCACCACCCCGGCGGCCCGCGGCCATCCGGCCGTACCCCCTGCCCGGGACCTCCGCCCGTACCCGGCTCCCGGACACCGGTCGCCGGGCAGCTGGTCCGGACCAGCGTTCAACTGCCGTTCGCCGTCCGCACGGTTGATGGTGGTGCGGCCGTACCGTCCGACTGCGAGCCTCCTGGGCGTTTCTCGTAGCCCAGGAGGCGGCAGTGGCACATTCCCCGGCACAACCCTCGCGCAGAACGGTCCTCCGGACGGGGACGGTGGCCGGCGCGCTCGCCGCGCTGCCCGCGTCCACCCTGCTGTGGACCCAGCCGGCCGTCGCCGGCACCCCCGGACCGGAGCAGGTCCACCTCCAGTGGGGCAACGAGCCCTCCCGCGAGATGACCGTCTCCTGGGCGACCGGCGCCTCCGTGAAGCGCCCCCGGGTGCGGATCGGCACCCCGCGCGGCGGCGCCGGCCGCAGCGTCGACGCGAGCAGCCGCAGCTACGTCGACGGCCTCAACAAGGTGGAGACCTTCACCCACCACGCCCGCCTGGACGGGCTGCGCCCCGACACCACCTACGTGTACGAGGTGCTGCACGACGGCGCCCAGCCCGTCCGCGGCACCTTCCGCACCGCCCCCGCCCGCGGCCGCGCCGCCTTCCGCTTCACCAGCTTCGGCGACCTCGGCACCGGCGACAACGTGTTCGCGAAGTCCTCCATCCACGGCGCCGCCGCCGTCCGGCAGGTCGAACAGTTCAACCCGCTGTTCCACCTGCTCAACGGCGACCTCGCCTACGCCAACAACAACCCGCAGCTCCAGCCGCAGGCCTGGAACGCGTTCATGAACAACCTGTCCAAGTCCGCCGCCAACCGCCCCTGGATGCCCGCCCCCGGCAACCACGAGGTCGAGGCGGGCGGCGGCGACCTCGGGTACGCCTCGTACCTCACCCGCTTCGAACTGCCCGACAACGGCACCCGCGACCACTGCGGCAACTGGTACAGCTTCCAGGTCGGTTCGGTGCTGTTCGTCAGCCTGGACGGCAACGAGATCGCCGTCGAGGACGACGCCAGCCTCGACCCCGCCACCGGGCAGTCCATCTACATCAGCGGCTACAGCGAGGGCGCCCAACTCCGCTGGCTGGAGCGGGTCCTGTCGCGCGCCCGGAACGGCAGCGCGGTCGACTGGATCGTCGTCAACCTGCACCAGTTCGCGATGTCCTCCTCCGCCGCCAGCCACGGCGGCGACATGGGCATCCGGGAGCAGCTGCTGCCGCTGCTCGACCGCTACTCCGTCGACCTCGTCCTGGCCGGCCACGACCACGACTACGAGCGCACCCACCCCGTGCGCGGCACGGAGCCGGGCGGGCTGCTCACCCCCGCCGTCGTCGACGACGACCTGCGGCAGATCGACACCTCCGAGGGCACCGTCCACCTCATCCTCGGCGGCGGCGGCACCGCCGGCCACGACGACGTGTACCTCCCGCCCGAAGCGGACGGCGTCCGCCAGGCCAGCGTCCGCACCCAGCGGCTCACCTTCAAGGCCGACCCGGACGCCAAGGAGAAGGCCCACTGGTCCGCGGTCACCGACCCGGACACCAAGTACCCGTACGGCGTCGCCGTCTTCGACGTCGACCCGGGCCGGTACCCCGGCGACCGCACCACCATCACCGTCTCCTACTACCACTCGGTGCCCGCCACCGCCGCCAACCCGCTGCCGACACCGGTGCTGTACGACCGGTTCACGCTCTACCGCGACCGCAGCGACGGCTGGTCCGACGACGACGAGTAGGCGGTAGTCGCCTGTACGCCGGGCGCCCGGGCATCCCCCGGCGCCCGGCACGGTTGCCACCGGTGGTCCACGCACGACCGTCAACTGCCGGAGGGCGCACGTGAAGATCGGTGACATCGAGATCCTGGCGATCACGGACGGGGTGGGTCGTGAGGTGGCCGCCGATATCCTCACCCGCCCCGGCATGGCCGACCCGTGGGCCTGCCACGGGCACCACCGGGCGGCCGACGGCAGCCTCGACCTGCCGCTCGGCGGCTTCCTGGTCCGCATCGGGGAGCGGACCGTCCTGGTCGACGCCGGGGTCGGCCCGTACGACGACGGCAAGTACCGCGGCGGCGCGCTGCTCGACTCCCTTGCCGCCCACGGCGTCACCGTCGAGGACATCACCGACGTGGTCTTCACCCACCTGCACTTCGACCACATCGGCTGGGCCACCGTCGACGGCCACCCCGTCTTCCCCCGCGCCACCTACCGCGCCCACCGTGCCGACTGGCAGCACTTCGTGACGGGGGAGACCGCCCAGCCCGAGGCCGTCGCCAAACTCAGCCCGCTCGGCCCCCAACTGGAGATGTTCGACGCCGATTTCACCATCGCCCCCGGCCTCGACGCCCTCCACCTCCCCGGCCACACCCCCGGCACCACCGTCTACGTCGCCTCCTCCGGCGGCCGCCGCGCCCTGCTGCTGGGCGATGTCGCCCACTCCGTGGTCCAGTTCGGCGAACGCGACTGGCAGGTCATCTGGGACATCGACCCGGAGGCCGCCTCCGCCGTCCGCAACCGCATCGCCGACCAGGCCGCCGACACGGACGATGTGCTGGTCGCCGCCCACTTCCCCGCCATGCGCTTCGGCCGAATCCTGACCGGGGACGGCCCCCGCCGCTTCGTCGCCGTGTAGCCCCTCACGACCCGGTAGCCCGGACGTACACGTCGGCGGCGCCGGGCCGTTCGCCCGGGTGCTCCACCACGAACACCTGCCGCCCGGGTTGCCCTTCCGGCAGCAACACGCCCTCGGCCGGCTCGTCGCCGGGGAGTGCTGTTCTCAGGTCCTCAGGCAGTGGGGCGGGGGCGCCGGCCCTCGGCAGGCGGTAGGTGGACAGGAAGTCGTCGATGTTGACCTCGTCGCCGCCGACCATCCCGTAATGAAGGAAGGCGACCTGCGCCCCGTCGGGAGTCCGTGACAGCACGGCGGCCGCCGGTATGTAGTACCGCCCTAGTCTGGCGTCGTTCCTGTAGTGCAGACCCGCCAGCCGCTCGGCGCGCGCCGCGACGGTGTCCGGCGGTTCGGCGCTCCGCCGCAACCCGGCCACCCCCCACCAGACGCACCCCACGGTGATCAGCACGCACAGCGCGAGGAATCCGCGCAGGAGCCAACGAGCCCAAGGCTTCTCTGGGGTCCAATCGGACGTCATCTCAGAGCTTCCTGGTTCGCGTGTCGCCGGCACCACCCATGTCGAACTCCCGTGCCAGGCCGGTGCGATGGAGGCGCTGGAGGTCCTCGTCCGAGACGTACCCCAGGCCCGGTACGTTCGTTCCCTTCTGATGAAGCGGGTCGTTCTTGTCGAAGTCCCAGTTGTACCGGTCGCGGACGTGGGTCTTGTAGGTGACGGTCACCTCTGGCGGAGCGCCGGGTGAGGTCGGCTTGACCTCGATCTTCGCCTCGGTGTTGTAGTGGAAGGACCCGACCGCGTAGAACCAGTCCTTGCTGCTGTCCGGGGTGGCGGACATGGGTTGCCAACCGGTCTGCTGGACCAGCGCGACCGGCTTGCCCGTGCGCCGGTACTCCGCCAGGGCCTCGGCCTGCCAGCCCGGGAGGTTGCCGTCGAGGGTGGTGGCCACGCTGTTCTGGAAGTCGGGAATGTCCTTCAACATGTCCTCGACGTTCAGGTTCAGCGGTTCGCCGGTGCCGGAAAGGTAGTGGGCCATGTTGGCGCTGGCATTGGTGCCGCCTGTTGCGAACGGCAGACCCGCGATTCCGGCCCCGAGGGTGGCGGCCAGCTTGCGGTCTCGGTCGGTCGGGGCCTCGGTGTTGTAGGCGCCCGCCCCCCGGTCGTACGCATCGGGCGGCAGCAGTACTCCACCCTCGCCGCCGAAGACCTTTGAGAGGTCCCGCGCGCCCGCCAGGTCCTCGCCCACCACCCGCTTGGTCCAGTCGTCGAGGTGGCGGTACTTCACAGCGTCGTTGATGCGGTCGAGCTCGTGCCCCGCCGTGTTGCTGACATCGGACGCGTACTTCGTCGCAGCCGTCAGCAGATTGCGGATGTCTCCGGCCACCGTGCCCAGGCGCCGGGACTCGCCCCCGCTCTCCGGGTCGTTGCTCCTGGTCAGCCAGGCCGGATAGCCGATGTCGCCGTCGTCCTTGATCGTGAGGTCGTTGGCACGGGCCAGATCGTCCGCTTCGGCGACCCATCGGCGGGCGAGGGCCAGGCCGGTCGCGGTGTTCGTCAGCGTGAGCTTCGCCGCCTCCATCTCCTGTTCGGCGATGGACATTTCGTCGACCAGGTCGGTGAGTGCCTGGCGTCCGAGGGTCGCGGCGTCGCCACTCCAGCCTTCCTGGAGAGTGGAGAGCACATCGACGGCGATGAACTTGGCAGAACTCATGGCCGACCCGACCTTGTCCCACTCCTCCGCGGCCCGGTGGAACGCTTCTGGGTCGCAGGAGCGGATCTGCTGGAGGGTGACGGGTTTCGCGAAACGGCGGTCATGAAGGGGTTCGGAGGCCTTGCGGCGGCCGTCGGGATCCTCGGCGTAGATGGACGGCATCAGCTCTTGTCCTCCAACAGATCGGCAGCACGCTGCAGTTGTTCCGCGACGGCGGCTTCCTGCCGGTAGTAGTTGGCGGCAGTGACGCGGAGTCCCTCGGCGATCTTCTTCACCGCATCGGTGACCTTGCCGGCTTCCGTGGACCAGTGGCCGGTGGCCGCGCCGAGGGACGAACCGACGGTCCACTCGTTGTGACGGGTCGCGGCAGCGGTCGACTCGCCGAAACCGGTGTTCGCCTGCGTGAGTTTGTCCGCCCCCTCGTCCAGCTTGGCCGCCGCCACCGGAAGCCGTTCCGGCTCCGAGATGTATCCACCCATCGGGTTCCCCCCCAACTGTGCTCTGTGGTTCTGGTCTTCACACTAACGAGCGGCTGGGGCGGGCGCAGGAAGTCGGCCAGGTCGACTTCCTGTGTGGGGGTCAGGCGGCTTTGGGCTGGTCCAGGGCGGCGGTGTTCGGGTGGGCGAGCCAGACGAGGCGGGCGGTGAGACCCGGGCGCCCGGCGAAGTGGCGGAGGGCTCGTTCGGGGGAGGCGAGGGTCAGGCGGGCCCGGCCGTCGAGGCTGATCACGTGGGTCGGCCCGTCGGGTTCGGCGAGGCCCCAGGCCACTACCCAGCCGTCGGCGTCCGCGCTGCTGTCGCCGCACACCTGGACGACGGCGAAGAGCCGGGGCGCGGTGTCGAGCACGAGTTCGCACAGCTCCTGGTTGAAGGAGGGGCCAGGGTTTGGCGAGGGTGCAGCAGCCATGGAAGTCTCCTAAGAGAACGGGAGTTGGACGCCAGTTGCCACCAGCCAGAGCGGCGAACATCCCTGACGCTTAGTCAAGGGTATCCAGTAGGTAGTATGTAATCCACCGCCTTTGGATGATTCTTAGCACCACCACTCCAATGAGTGAACGGTGCCGAGGATGGTGGTCGAGAGTGAGGAGAGAGCGGATGCCGCCCAGCAAGTTTCCGCCGACCATCCGGCAGCGGCGGCTCGGCGCAGAGCTGCGTCGACTGCGCGAGCAGGCAGGTCTGTCAGTCACGCGAGCCGGGGAATTGCACGGCACCCAGCAGTCCCGGATCAGCAACATCGAATCCGGCGGCTACCCGGTGAGCGCGGACCGGGTACGGACCCTGGCGCGCCTCTACGGCTGCGTTGATGAAGCCCTGATCGATGCACTGACGCGCCTGACCGGCGGGCGTACCCGGGGCTGGTGGGAGGAGTATCGCGAGATCCTTCCGGCCGGAGCGCTTGACCTGGCCGAACTCGAACACCACACCCGGTCGATGCGGATCGCTTCCGCGATCCACATCCCTGGACTTCTCCAGACCCCGGAACACGCTCGCGCACTCTTCCGCGATGCGGTTCCACCCCTTTCGCCGCCCGAGGTGGAGCATCTCGTCTCCCATCGAATCAAGCGGCAGGCAGTGATCTATGGTGATCAGCCGGTCCAGTTGTCGGCCATCGTCCATGAGGCCGCCCTGCGGATGGGGTTCGGTGGCCCCGAGGTTGCACGCGCACAGTTGGATCACCTGCTGGCCATGAGCGAGAATCCTCACATCGACCTGCGGGTGATTCCGTTCGGTACCGGCAGCTATCCGGGTTCGGGCGCTGGCGTTGTGTACTTCCATGCTGTGGTGCCGCGGCTGGACACTGTTCAAGTCGACACGGACAAGTCGGAGTTCATCGACACCGAGCCACAGCTGATCAAGTATCGAGCCGTGATGGATCGGCTGGAGACGCACTCGCTCAAGCCGGGCGCGTCCCGTGACCTCATCCGCCGCGTTGCTCAGAGCATCTGAAGACAGGAACGAACATGGCCGCTCATGACTGGCAGAAGTCCAGCTACAGCGCAGATGCAGCAAACTGCATCTACCTTGCGGCTGCTGCTGGCGGCGCCATCAGGATTCGTGAGAGCGATGACCCTGACATCATCCTCACCACTGCGCCGGAGAATCTCCGTGCGCTCATATGCGCGGCCAAGGCCGGGGAGTTCGACCACCTGACGGCGTAGCTACCCTGACCCGCATGGACTGGCTGGAGCGGGTGGCGAAACTCAGGCGCTGGACGAACAACGGCGTCCGGGCGCCGCACAAGCCGTTGTTGCTGCTGTACGCACTCGGCAGTTACCAGCGGGATGCGGACGGCGAGCTGCGCTACAGCGCGGTCGAGGAGGAGCTGAAGCGGCTGCTCGCCGACTACGGGCCGTCGAATCCGACCACCCCCGGCTACCCGTTCCACCACATGGTCAGCGACGGGGTGTGGGAGGTCCGGACCGATCACGGGCCGGGGAGCCCCGGCAGCGGGGTCGGGGTTCTCCGCGCGAGCGGGGCGACGGGCAGGCTCGCGGCGGAACTGCGCCTGGCGCTGGGGGAGGAACCGGCGCTGCTGGGGCGGATGGCCAGGGTGCTGCTGGACGCCCACTTCCCCTCCTCCCTGCACGCCGATCTCTGCGAGGCGGTCGGTCTCGACCTGGAGCAGGCCGAGGCCACCGCGACCGCCGCCGCCCGGCGGCAGCGGGATCGGCGGATGCGTGACCTGATACTCACCGCTTACGAGTTCCAGTGCGCGTTCTGCGGCTACGACGGCGCCCTCGGGGCGAGCGCGGTCGGGCTGGAGGCCGCGCACGTGCGCTGGTGGTCGTATGACGGGCCGGACGACGTCGACAACGGCCTGTGCCTGTGCTCGCTGCACCACAAGCTGTTCGACAAGGGCGTCCTGGGCTTGGGGGAGGGGCGGCGGATCCTCGTGTCCCAGCGGTTCGTCGGCCGAAGTGAGGCCAGCCGGCAGCAGGTGCTCGCACTCGCCGGACGACCCGTCATCGGCCCGCAGCCGGGCGTCCCGCCGGTCGCGGACCGGCACCGGGAGTGGCATGCGCGGGAGGTGTTCCGCGGGACTCCGCGTCAGGTGGCGTAGCCGCGCTCTGCCCGTGGCGAATCTGCGGTGGGCAGAGAAACGGGGGGCGGGGGGCGGTGCGAGGTGAGAGTGGAGGGGACGGCAGTTCCGCCTCGACCAGGAGGACCAGATGACTCCATTCGCCACCGCGCTCGCGCCCCGCGCGGGGGACGGTGATACCCGGCCCGGGCCCTTCGATGACCAGCTCGCGGCCCAACTGCTGGCCCAGCGCATCGTGTTGTTGGGCACGCAGGTCGACGATGTGTCGGCGAACCGGGTGTGCGCCCAGTTGCTGTTGCTGTCGGCGGAGGATCCGCGGAGCGACATCGGCCTGTACATCAACAGTCCCGGTGGGTCGGTGTCGGCCGGGCTGGCCGTCTACGACACGATGCGGCTGATCCCCAACGACGTCTCGACGCTGGCGATGGGGTTCGCGGCGAGCATGGGGCAGTTCCTCCTCACGACGGGGGCGCGCGGTAAGCGGTTCGTGCTCCCGAACGCGCGGATCATGATGCACCAGCCGTCGGCGGGCATCGGCGGGACGACCGCGGACATCGAGATCCAAGCCGAGAACCTGGAGTACACCAAGCGCACCATCGAGCGGATCACCGCCGAGCACACCGGGCAGAGCACGGAGACCATCGCCCGGGACGGTGACCGGGACCGCTGGTTCACGGCCGAGCAGGCCGTGGCGTACGGGCTCGTGGACCGGGTGGTGGAGTCGGTCGACGACATCCGCCCGGCCTCCTCGCGGCGACGGATGGGGCTCTGACATGGGGTCGTACACGGTTCCGTACGTGATCGAGCGGACGGCGAAGGGCGAGCGGACGTACGACGTGTTCAGCCGGCTGCTGAACGAGCGGATCATCTTCCTCGGCACCGAGATCGACGACGGGGTCGCGAACGTGGTCATCGCGCAGCTCCTGCACCTGGAGTCGGAGAATCCGGAGCGGGAGATCTCGATCTACCTCAACTCGCCCGGAGGGTCGTTCACTTCGCTGATGGCGATCTACGACACGATGACCTTCGTGCAGGCGCCGATCTCGACGTTCTGCGTCGGACAGGCGGCGTCGACGGCGGCGGTGCTGCTGGCGGGTGGGGATGCGGGGCGGCGGTTCGTGCTGCGGCACGCGCGGGTGCTGCTCGGGCAGCCGGCCAGTGGTGGGCGGCAGGGGACGGTCTCGGACCTGAGCCTCGCGGCGAAGGAGATGGTCCGGATCCGGTCGCAGGTGGAGGAGGTCCTTGCCCGGCACACCCACCACGACGTGGCGACGCTGCGCGCGGACATGGATCGGGACAAGGTGCTCAGTGCCGAGGAGGCCGTCGCGTACGGGCTCGCGGACCAGGTGCTGAGCCGGCGGTGAGCGTCGGCGGTGGCCGGTACGACGGGGGTGTACCGGCCACCGCTGTGGTCAAGCCGCCATGCAGAGCCCGTCGTACTGCGCCCGGGGCCCGCTCGTCCGGTTCGGCCGGGTGTGCCGGACCAGCTCGTCCTGGGCGAGCGAGAGGAGGTCGCCGAGGCGGAGTCCGAGGGCCTTGGCGGCGGCCGCGAGCACCTCGGAGGAGGCCTCCTTGCGGCCGCGCTCCAGCTCGGACAGGTACGGGACCGAGATCCGGGCGGTCTCCGCGACGTCCTTCAACGTCCGCTCCTGGGCGAGCCGTTCGCGCCGCAGCACGTCGCCGACGAGGTCGCGCCAGAGCGGTTCCTTCGGCGCGGGAGGTGCGGGCGGCGTGGCCTGCGGGCGGCGCAGCGGGATGACGCGGGCTTCGTTCGGCGCATGAGTGCTCACCCCTCCAGCCTAGGGATCCGGGGCGCGGGGGGAAGGGCGCCGCGTTCTGCCCTGGGTGAAGCGGTGCTACGCAGGGAGGACCCGGCCGAGGTGGTAGCGGAGGACGGCCGTGGCGTCCTCCGCCGTCCGCTGGTCGAGCAGCACGCTGAGGCCCAGGCCCGCCGAGACCGCCAGCAGGACGACGGCCTCCTGGCGCGGGTCGGCGGCGCCGGCGGCGGCGAGTTGGGCGGCGAGGAAGGACTCCATCTCGTCGGGTGCGGCGAGGAAGGGCTGTCCGCCGAGGGCCGGGTCGGTGACGGAGAGGACGGCGTACTCGGTGTAGATGAGGTGGAAGGCGCGGCTCTCCTCGTCGGTGGGGACGGCTTCGAGCAGCACCGCCTCGACGACGGCGCGCGGGTCGCTGCCCGCGCCGGTGGCGCGGACGCGGCGCTGGACGCGCTCGCCCATCCGGGTGGCGAGGCGGGTCATGGCGGCGAGGAGCAGTTGCTCCTTGGTGTCGAAGTAGTACTGGACGAGCCGCACGGAGACGCCGGCCTCGACCGCCACGGAGCGCATGGTGACGGAGTGGAGGCCGCTGCTCGCCGCCGAGCGGAGCAGGGCGTCGATGATGTGGGCCCGTCGCTCCTCGTGGTCCACCAGCTTGGGCATCGGGTTCCTTCCGGATGTTTTTGTGGTACAACCATACCATCAAAACCGGGAGGGATCATGACCAGGACCAGCGTCGGGCACTTCACCAGCGAGACGGCGAAGGCGAAGTTCCTTGAGGCGTACGACCGGGCGATGGAGCTGTGGCCCGGCCCGCGGCAGGAGTTCGACGTCGAGACCGGGTACGGGAGCGTGCACGTCCACCGCTACGGCGCGGGGACCGGCGAGCCGATCGTGCTGCTGCACGGCCACGCCGGGCACCCGTCCAACTGGTACCCGCAGATCGCGGCCCTGGGCGCGCACCACCCGGTCTACGCCGTCGACACCCTGGACGACCCCGGCCGCAGTGAGCAGCGCGCCGTCGCGGCCGGATCGGCGGAGAACGCGGAGTGGCTGGGGGAGGTGCTGACGGGGCTCGGACTGGACCGGGTGCACCTGGTCGGGGTCTCGTACGGCGGCTGGCTGGCCCTCAACCAGGCGATCCACGCGCCCGAACGGCTCGCCTCCGTCACCTCGCTGGACCCGGGCGGCATCGAGAAGGTCCCCGCGCGGTTCTACGCCCACATGATCGGCGGACTGTTCGGCATGCTCGCGCCGCGGCCGCTGCGCCCCGGGCTCGGGCGGCTGCTGGCGAACCCGGCGCTCAGTGCGCCGCGCGAGATGATCGCCCCGCTGATGCTCGCCATGCGCAGCTACAAGCCGGGCGGCCGGCCACCGGCCCGGCCTTTCACGGACGTGGAGTTGGGGTCGATCGGGCTGCCCGTCCTGGTGCTGGTGGGCCGGCGCAGCGCGCTGCTGCGGCCGCGGCAGGTGGTGGAGCGGGTGACGGCGCTGGTTCCGGAGGTGCGGGCCGAGATCCTCGAACGGGCGGGCCACGGGCTGAACCTGGAGCAGCCCGAGGCGGTCAACGAGCGGCTGCTGGCCTTCGTCGCCTCGGCCGGACGAGGGGAGGAAGCGGCGTAGCGGGCAGCCCCCGGCCGATCAGCCCGGCGGGGTCGGCGGAGGGGGCGGGGGAGGGGTCGGCGTGCAGTGCCGCAGCACCATGCCCCGGCGCCACCCCACGCCGCCGGGCAGGTCGAACTCCCGTCGGCGGCTCAGCAGCGGGATCCGCTCCAGTGCCACCGTCGCGCTCGCCGTGCAGCGACCCGCCCGCACCGCGACCAGTCTGCCCCCGCGTACGACGGCCACGATCCCGTCGAGCTCGAAGACCACCTCGATGTCCACCTCGAGGGTGCCCATCGAGACGCCGTCGACGAGCACGTTCACCGAGGGCTGGTGCACCGACCTGACCCGGTGCTCCAGCAGTGCGACGACCTCCTCGCTGCCGGGGGCCGCGCAGGTCTCCCGGGCGGCCGCGGCGAGCTGTGACTGGGTGCGCCAGCCGCCGGCGAGCAGGTCGATCATGTCCAGCCCCAGGAAGCCGTGCACGACGCTCGCCACCTCCTGCCGGGCGGCCCGGGCGAGCGCGGTGTCCAGCCCGTCCAGGGCGGTGTCCAGGCCGTTCGACCGGAGGACGTCGGCGAACGGCTCGACGGCTCCCAGGAACGTCGCCAGGGAGTACGGGTCATCCGTCGCGACCATCGTCATCGCGCACCTCCTCGAAGCTCTGCCGGCCCGGATCCGGGCGCGGCACCAGGCGGACGCTGTGCCCGGGCCCGGCGGGACCGGGCCGCTCGGTCAGTTCCGTCCGGGCGTCTCCCCACGCGCCCGCCTCGGCCGTCACCGTGCCCGCCCGGCCTGCCCGACCCGCCCGGCCCGCCGTGCCGCCCGGCCGCAGGACGCGGCGCAGCCCGAACGCCGCCAGGGCCACACCCGCGAGAGCGCCGAGGACGATCCAGAGCAGGTGGGGCTTCGGCGGGGGCGGCGGGACGTGCTGGGCGACGACGACCGGGACGATCTCGGTCACCGTGTGGGTGCCCGCGCACTCCACGGTGATCCGGTGGGGGCCGGTGGGCGCGGTGGCCGGGACGGTGGCGATCGACCGGAACCGGCCCGACTCGTCGGCCGTGACCGGGTGGGACCGGGGCCCGCCGTCCCAGGAGAGCACCACCTGGCGCGGGTCGGCGCCCCCGGTGCAGGCGTTCGTCCGGCCGGAGACGTGCAGGGGGGCGCCCGGCGACGCGGTCATCGTCCGGACGGGCGACGGCTGCGGAGGCGTGGGCGTAGTCGGCGAGGACGTGGTCGGACCCGGGGCCGGGACGAGGACGTGGACGTCCGCCGTGATCCGGGGCTCCGCCGCACAGGACGCCCGGACGTCGTGGTCACCGGCGGCCGCGTCCGCGGGCACGGTGACGCCGGTGCGGAAGCCCCCGTCGGCGTCGGGCTTTCCGGGGCCGGGAAGCGCGGTGGTGCCCCAGACCAGGGCGACGGTGTCGTCCGCGGGGCAGGCGAAGCCGGTGCCGACGAGGGTCGTGGTGGACCCGGGCGCCGAGCGGGCCGGATCCGCCGTCAGTGTCGGCGGCGCGACGGTGAAGTGCGCCGTCGCCACGGTCGGGGGGAAGCCCGGGCACGTCGCCGTGACCGTGTGCACGCCGTCGCCGGCGCCTTCGGGCACCGTGAACGTGCCGGAGGACGGCGGCTTCGTCCCGGTCCGGACGGTCGTGAGGCGGGTGGCCGGGGTGTCGTCCCAGGTCACCAGGGCATCGACCGGGTTGGGGCGCGTCGAGAGACCGCTCTCGCAGACCGGGAAGCCGGAGAGCGTCACCTGAACGGTCCCGAACCGGGGTCCGTGCGTCGGCGCCAGGGTGACGGCCGCTGCCGACGAGGTGGCCCCCGAGGTGGCCCCCGAGGTCGACGGCGAGGGCGAGGACGACGAGGTCGTGTCCGTCGGCGAGGGGCTCGCGCCCGTGGTCAGGACGGCGAGGCAGGCGAGGACCGCGACGAGCGCGGTGCGGCCACCCGGTAACGCCTTCACCAGCGACTCCGTCCACTGCCCGGCCCCGCCGCCCATCCTCACCGGCGGCCGGTTCGTGTGCATCCGGTGGCCGCGGGCTCCCGGCGGGTTCCCGGCGGGCCGAGGCGCGCGGCGGCAGGGCGGATCCCGTGACGGTGTGAGACCTTCCGTCAACTGTCGGCCAGGTGTAACTTCTCGGCCACCCGGCTACCGGTCGGTAGCCATCCGGCTGCCCGACAGTCGCCGACGTCGGAGTTGTCCAGACTTCTCGGAGGCCACCCGTGTCACTCGTCACCCGCCGTACCTTCCTCGGCTCGGCCGCCGCCCTCGGCGCCGCCATCGGGCTGGACACGGCCCTGCCCGGCGCGGCGCCGGGCGCGCAGGCCGCCACGACCGGCAGCACCGGCAGCACGGGGACGATCCGGGACGTCAAGCACGTCGTGGTGCTCATGCAGGAGAACCGCAGCTTCGACCACTACTTCGGCACCCTGAAGGGCGTGCGCGGTTTCGGCGACCGCACCGCCCTGCAGATCGCGGGCGGCACCAGCGTGTTCAACCAGCCGAACGGCAGCGGGCGGCAGTACCCCTGGCAGCTCAGCAAGACGAACACCTGGTGGTGGGGCGTCAGCCCCGAGCAGCTCGCGCAGTGCGACGGCTCGCTCGACCACTCCTGGTCCACCCAGCACCAGGCCTGGAACAACGGGAGGATGGACTCCTGGATCGCCGCCAAGGGCTCGGACAGAACCATGGGCTTCATGGCCCGCGAGGACATACCGTTCCACTACGCGCTGGCCGACGCCTACACCGTCTGCGACGCCTACCACTGCTCCATCCTCTCGGCCACCGGCCCCAACCGCACCTACCTGTGGTCCGGCACGATCGACCCGGCCGCCACCGCGGGCGGACCGGCCTACGACGGCGGCTCCGAGTCGGGCCTGCGCTGGCAGACCTACGCCGAGGCCCTCCAGGACGCGGGCGTCAGCTGGAAGGTCTACCAGAACGCCAACGACAACTTCGGCGACAACGGCCTCGCCTACTTCAACCAGTTCACCGGCGCGCCGAGTTCGAGCCCGCTCGCCCAGCGCGGCATGGGCTCGGTGCCCGCCCGCACCGGCTCGACCCCGGACGACATCGCCGCCGCGATCAGGGCCGACGCGCTCGCCGGCACCCTGCCCCAGGTCTCCTGGGTGGTGGCCGACCAGCTGTTCTCCGAGCACCCGGACGGCCCGCCGGAGAACGGCGCGCACTTCGTCAACCTGGTGCTGCAGGCCCTGGCGGCCTCCCCGGAGGTCTTCGACTCCACCGCCCTGTTCCTCAACTACGACGAGAACGACGGCTTCTTCGACCACGTGCCCCCGCCCGCGGCCCCGGCCGGCACCGCCGGCGAGTTCTGCAAGGGTGCGGGCATCGGCCTCGGCTTCCGCGTCCCGATGATCGTGGTCTCGCCGTGGACCCGCGGCGGCTGGGTCGACTCCCGGGTCTACGACCACACCAGCGTCATCCGCTTCCTGGAGACCTGGACCGCCGCGCTGGGCACCCCCGCCGTCTGCCCCAACATCAGCACCTGGCGCCGCCAGGTCTGCGGCGACCTCACCGGTGCCTTCGACTTCGCCAACCCCGTCCACGGGGTGCCCGCGCTGCCCGACACCAGCGCCACCATCAGCCAGGCCACCGCGAACCTCCAGATCAACCCGAGCCCCGGCACCAACTCCATGCCCGTCCAGGAGCCCGGCACCAAGCCCGCCCGCGCGCTGCCCTACCAGCCCAACGCCTGGGTGGACCGGATCGAGTCCACGGCCGACGGCCGGACCCTGCTCTGGATCGACCTGGCCAACCAGGGCCCGCAGGCCACCGCCTGGGCGCACTACTCGATCCACGCCAACGCCTACCGCACCGAAGGCCCCCGGCAGTACACCGTCGCCCCGTACGACGCCGGCAGCGGCACCGACGGCAGCGCCCGCGACTCCTTCGACATCGGCGCCGGCTCCGGCAACGGGCAGTACGACCTCACCGTGCTCGGCCCCAACCGCACCCTGCGCCGGTTCGCCGGAAACGCGACCACCGCGGGCCGCACCGCCGAGGCCACCACCTCGTACGCGCCGGCGCCGGACACCGGCCGGCCGGCGCTCTGGTTCGCCATGACCAACACCGGCACCAGTACGGTGACCTTCACCGTCACGGCCACCAACTACCGGACCGGCAGCTGGACCTACCAGGTCGCCCCGGGGGCCACGGTCAGGGACTACTTCAACGCCGTCACCATCGCGCAGGGCTGGTACGACTTCACCGTGACCGTCGGCAGCGACCCCGCCTGGAGCCGCCGTGCCACCGGCCACCTGGAGACCGGCGCCGCCAGCGTCACGGGCTGACCACCGGAGCCGGGCACCCGGCGGGGGTCGGCCGGACGGTCGGCCCGGTGATCGATCAGGCGGTCGACGGCGGCGCGGGTTCGCGCCGCCGTTCCAGCCAGGTGCGGCTCAGGTCGTCCCAGACCGCCTGGTACCTGCCGAAGACGCCGTCGAGCTGGTGCCGGGTCGGGCCGTCGGCCGTCGTCGACGCCAGCAGGTACTCCAGGTCGTCGGAGAGCCGCCGGAAGCGGTACTGCGCCTCCTCCATCAGCACCCACCGGGAGCGCCAGTTGAAGAACGGCTCGGCGGCCGCCAGCGCCGTCACCAGGGCCACCAGCGCGAACGCCAGGTCCGTCCACCGGTGCAGGCCCAGCAGGATGGTGGAGGCGGCGGACAGCGCCAGCGTCAGGAGCTTCACCGCGGAAGCGCGCCGACGGAACCGTTCCTTCCTCCGGCGGGCGTAGTCGTGCCCCCGGCGGATCTTGTCCAGCAGGAGTGCGGACGTCTCCGTCGGGGTGAGCCCCACACCCACGACCGGTCCACTGTTCGGATCCACCCTGCCCCCACCCGTGCCTCTCGCCCGCTCCCGCCCGCCCCCGCCTCCGCGGGGCTTCCGGTCGACGGTAGCGGAGGCCTGCTCCGGGCATCCGGCAGGGCGGTGCACCGCCGCTCCGAACGCCCGGAGCCGGGGCCCGCGGGGCCGGTCAGGCGGCCGTGGGCAGGGCGGTGGCCGCCAGGGCCTGGTCGTAGCGGTGCAGGACGAGGCGGGCGACGGCCGGGTGGGCGCCCAACGGGGCGGTGGTCCAGGTGGCCGCCGTGGTGGCCGCGCGGCGGGCGAAGAAGCCGGGGGAGAGGAGGTAGCCGGCCAGAGCGACGTCGGGGTGTCCGGCGGCGAGGAGGGCGGCGACGGCCTGCTGCGGGGTGGGGGCGGCGGCGTCCTGGTCGGCGACACCGAGGGCTACGGCGCGCTGCGCCCGCTCGCCGTCGCCGGGAAGCCGCTCACCGTCGCCCCCGAACAGCTGGTGCTGCCCGCCGGGTCCGCCCCCGCCGGACCGCTCGCCCTGCCCGACGACGCGGTGCTCTGCTCCTGCCACAACGTCACCCAGGGCGCCGTCCGGGCCGCCGTCCGCGACCAGGGCGCCGACGGCG
Organism: Kitasatospora sp. NPDC059146; assembly: GCF_042786665.1. NCBI lineage: Bacteria > Bacillati > Actinomycetota > Actinomycetes > Kitasatosporales > Streptomycetaceae > Kitasatospora > Kitasatospora sp. NPDC059146. Next base: position 50,700 of record NZ_JBHZCY010000058.1, read on the forward strand.
TCGCCGCCGTCAAGAAGTGCACCCGGGCCGGGACCGGCTGCGGCAGCTGCCTCAAGCAGCTCGGCACCGTCGTCACCGAGGAACTGGCCGCCGCCGGGGTCGCCACCGTCCAGGGCCTGTGCGAGCACTTCGCCCACAGCCGTGCCGAGTTGTACGAGATCGTCCGGGTCACCGGACTGACCGGCTTCTCCGACCTGCTCGCCGGGTACGGCAGCGGCGGCGAGGGCTGCGACGTCTGCAAGCCGACCGTCGCCTCCATCCTGGCCAGCCTCGGCAACGGCCACATCCTGGACGGCGAACAGGGCGCTCTCCAGGACTCCAACGACCACTTCCTCGCCAACCTCCAGCGCAACGGCTCCTACTCGGTGGTCCCCCGGGTGCCCGGCGGCGAGATCACCCCCGAGGGCCTGATCGCGATCGGCGAGATCGCCCGCGACCACGGCCTCTACACCAAGATCACCGGCGGCCAGCGGATCGACATGTTCGGCGCCACCGTCGACGGACTCCCCGTCATCTGGCGCAAGCTGGTCGACGCGGGCTTCGAGTCCGGGCACGCCTACGGCAAGTCGCTGCGCACCGTGAAGTCCTGCGTCGGCGAGACCTGGTGCCGCTTCGGCGTCCAGGACTCCACCACCCTCGCCATCGAACTGGAGCTCCGCTACCGGGGGTTGCGCTCCCCGCACAAGCTCAAGGCCGCCGTCTCCGGCTGCGCCCGCGAGTGCGCGGAGGCGCAGAGCAAGGACTTCGGCGTCATCGCCACCTCGGCCGGCTGGAACCTCTACGTCGGCGGCAACGGCGGCACCACCCCCCGGCACGCCGACCTGCTCGCCGCCGACCTCGACCGCGAGACCCTCATCCGCACCATCGACCGCTTCCTGATGTTCTACATCCGCACCGCCGACCGCCTGGAACGCACCTCGGTCTGGCTGGAGCGCCTGGAGGGCGGACTCGACCACCTGCGGGCCGTCGTCCTGGACGACTCGCTCGGCATCGCCGCCGAGCTCGACGAACTGACGATGTGTCACATCAGCGGCTATCGGGACGAATGGGCCGAAACCCTGGCCGACCCCGAGCGGCTGCGGCGGTTCTCCTCCTTTGTCAATGCTCCCGGCACCCCCGACCCCGCCGTTACCTTCGTTCCCGAACGCGGCCAGATCCGCCCCGCCCGCCCCGGCGAGGCCGGCCGCACCCTCAACTCCCCGGTGCTCGTCGCCGGGGCCCGACTGGAGGTGCTCACCCCGTGACCGTACAGATCCACGACGGCAACCACTGGCAGACCGTCTGCGCCCTCGCCGACCTCCAACCCGGCCGCGGCGTCGCCGTGCTGCTCCCCGAGGCCGGGCAGGTCGCCCAGCAGGTCGCCCTGTTCCGCAGCCGCGGCGGCGAGTTGTACGCCGTCGACAACCTCGACCCGTTCAGCGGCGCCCCCGTCCTCTCCCGCGGCCTGCTCGGCAGCCGCGGCGACCGGCCCACCCTCACCTCGCCGATGTACAAGCAGGTGTACGACCTCACCGACGGCCGCTGCCTGGACGAGGACACCGCGCCCGACGGCGCACCCGCGGTGCTGCGCCGCTGGCCGGTCCGGGTGCTCCCCGTGGAGGCCGCGGCATGACCGCCGTCGTGGAGTCCAGAACCCCCGCCCCGCTGGCCGGTTGGGACCCGGAGGACGAGGAGATGTGGGCCCGCGGCGGCGCCCGGATCGCCCGGCGCAACCTGGTCTTCTCCGTCCTCTCCGAGCACATCGGCTTCTCGGTGTGGAGCCTGTGGTCCGTGCTGGTGCTCTTCCTCGGGCCCGAGTACCGCATCGACACCGCGGGCAAGTTCACCCTCACCGCGCTGCCCACCGCGCTCGGCGCCCTGCTCCGGCTGCCGTACACCTTCGCCGTCGCCCGCTTCGGCGGCCGCACCTGGACGGTGGTCAGCGCCCTGCTGCTGCTGGTCCCGACGGCCCTCGCCGCCCTGGTGCTGGAACCCGGCGTCTCCTACGGCACCCTGCTCGCCGTCGCCTGCGTGGCCGGCGTCGGCGGCGGCAACTTCGCCTCCTCGATGGCCAACATCAACGCCTTCTACCCGCACCGGCTCAAGGGCTGGGCCCTCGGGATCAACGCGGGCGGCGGCAACCTCGGCGTCCCCGCCGTCCAGTTGCTCGGGCTGCTCGTGCTGGCCACCGCCGGCGCCGCCCACCCCCGGCTGCTGCCGCTGCTCTACCTGCCGCTGATCGTGCTCGCGGCGGCCGGGGCCCAGTGGCGGATGGACAACCTGCCGAAGGCGCCCAGGGGAGAAGGGCGGGCGCTGCGGGAGGTCGCCCGCGACCCCTACGGCTGGGCGGTCTCCACCCTCTACATCGGCACCTTCGGCTCCTTCATCGGCTTCGGCTTCGCCTTCGGGCAGGTGCTCCAGGTCCAGTTCCACGACCGCTTCGACACCCCGGTCAAGGCCGCCGCCCTCACCTTCCTCGGACCGCTGCTCGGCTCCCTGCTGCGGCCCGTCGGCGGACGCCTCGCCGACCGGTACGGCGGGGCCAGGGTCACGCTGGCGACCTTCGCCGCCATGGGCGCCGGCACGGCGGTCGTGCTGCTCGCCTCCCGGGCCGGCTCGCTGCCGCTCTTCCTCGGCGGGTTCATCGCGCTCTTCGTGCTCAGCGGGATCGGCAACGGGTCCACCTACAAGATGATCCCGGCGCACTACCAGGGCCTCGCCCGGACGGCGGTCGCGGCCGGCGCCGACCCGGCCGCCGCCGAGGCCGACTCCCGGCGGCGGACGGCGGCGCTGATCGGCCTGGCGGGCGCGGTGGGGGCCTTCGGCGGGGTGCTGGTGAACCTGGCCTTCCGGCAGTCCTTCCTGGCCAGCCACAACGGGGACGCCGCGTACCTCGGGTTCCTGGTGGCGTACCTGCTGTGCTCGGCGCTGACCTGGGCGGTGTGGCTGCGGCCGCGACGGTGACGCCGTGCTGCTGCCGGGTCGTCACGAGGTCGTTCGTACGACGATCGGACGACCCGGCGCGCGGGCGGGCGGAGCGGCGGTTAGCGTCGGCCGCACCACGCCCCACATCCTCGGAGGTTGCAGTGCAGCGGTGGATCGTCCTGACGGTACTGACCTCGGCCCTCACCGGCCTCGCCGCCCCGGCCCACGCCGCCGCCCCGACGGCGGCCCCGGCCGACGATGCGTCCGCCATCGCCGTCACCCTCGGTGACGTCGTGATCGACCCGAAGATCCCCAGCAAGGCCCGGGTGAACGTCAGCTACCTGTGCTCGGTCGCCGACGGGGCCCGCTCGCTCACCGTCTCGGTCGAACAGCAGGACCCGGAGGACTCCTCCTCCAAGGCCTTCGGCTCCAGCCGCACCCCGGACACCGACATCGTCTGCGACGGCACCGTCCAGCAGCGGCAGCTGCCCGTCCAGTCCAAGACCGTCAACTGGATCCCCGGCGCGGACGCCGTCGTCATTGCCACCGTCTCCAACATCGGCACCACCCCGTCCGCCGCCGCCGACTCCCGCCAGGTGAAGCTCGCCGTCGGCTGAGCACGGAATCACCGTTCGCGGTGGCCCCCGGGCCTGGCG
>NZ_JBHZCY010000059.1:0-44785 GCF_042786665.1 Kitasatospora sp. NPDC059146
GGCGTGGACTGCCCGCGCTGACCGCTCCGTTCTGCCTGGTCGCGACCGCCGTCACGGTGGCCGCGCCCGGGTTCCGGCGGCTGTGGCCGGAGGGCGGCAGCCCGGCCGCGCTGCCCGCACCGGCCACCGGCGGCACCGGCCTGAGCTGGGAACACCTCTGGCACGGGTTCTTCGCCAACATCGGCCAGGTCTTCCTCATGCCCCAGTGGTACGTCGGCCTGCTGTTCCTGGCCGGGCTGTTCGCGGCCGGCCGGCTCGCCGGGCTGATGGCCTGCGTCGGCAGCGCCACCGCACTGCTCACCGCCCGGGTGTTGGGCGCCCCGGCGGAGGCGGTCGAGCAGGGGCTGCTCGGCTACAGCAGCGTGCTGGTGGCGCTGGCGCTGTGCGGGGTGTTCATCGCCCCGGACGGCTGGAGCGCGGCCTACGCCGTGCTCGGTGCGGCGGCCGCCACCGTGCTGACCCCGGCGCTCGGCGCGGTCACCGCGCCGTTCGGCGGCCACGCCTTCACCTGGCCGTTCGTCCTGACCACCCTGCTGTTCCTGGCGGCGGTGCCGGCGATTCCCCGGCTGCGTCGGATCTGAACCCGTAGTCGCCCTAACCTGGTATTCCGTCGGCCAACTCCCCTGCAATTCCTATGACTTGCATTTCGTCGGATTCTCGGAAAGGAAAAGTGGTTCCGATGAACCTCTCCCCGCGTGAGATGGACAAGCTCTACATCTACGTCGTGGCCGATCTGGCCCGCAAACGCCGCGACCGCGGCGTCAAGCTCAACTACAGCGAGGCCTGCGCGCTGATCAGCGAGGCCATCATGGAGGGGGCCCGGGACGGCCGCACCGTCGCCGAGTGCATGGAGATCGGCAAGCAGGTCGTCAGCAACGCCGAGGTCATGCCCGGCGTCCGTGAGATGCTGCCGCTGCTCCAGGTCGAGGCCGCCTTCCTGGACGGCACCAAGCTGGTCTCCTGTCACGACCCGGTCGGTGCCTGACCCATGACCGCACCACAGTCCGCCACGGTCGTGCTGGCCGGCGGGCACGAGAGCGACGGCGGCCGCGACCTGGCCGCCCTGGTCGGGCAGGGGCGCGGGCAGGGGCACGGGTACGCCGGGCACGCGGCGGCCGCCGCCGGGCGCCCGCTCGCCGAAGCCGTCCGGTCCGCCCTGGCGGCCGGGGACGGGCCGGTGTGCGTCGTCCCGATGACCCTCGGCCGCGACCCGAAACTGATCGCCGACACCGCCCGCGCGCTGCGCTGGCTCGCCGCCGGCGAGGGCCGCGGACGGCTCGCGCTCACCGCACCCTTCGGCGCCGCCGAGCACCTGATCGGCTGGCTGCGCGCCGCCGCGGCCACGGCCGGCGACGGGGACGCCGTCCTGGTCACCGCCCCGGCGGCCGGGCCCTTCGAGGACGCCGAACTGTTCCGGATCGCCCGGCTGGTCCGCCAGTACGGGCGCCACCACCGGGTCGAGGTCGCCTTCACGGGCGGCGACCCCGACCCGGCCGAGGGCGTCGAACGCTGCCGGCTGCTCGGCGCCGGGCGGGTCACGGTCGTCCCGGCCTCCTTCGGCACCGCGCTGCCCCCGGGCCCGACCGGCGAGGGCGTCCGGGACGGCGGCCCGCTGCTGCGCCCGGCCGCGATCGCCGGAGTGGTCGCGGCCCGCACGGCGGCGGCGCTGCACCTGCTCGGCCACGGCGAGGACGGCATCCTGGCCGGCCTCGACGCCGAGCACGGCCACGGCTACGCCCACAGCCACGGCCCGGGCGAGGCGCACCACCACCACGGCCACCCGCACGCCCCCACGCACCCCCACCCCCGAGCACCTGCACACACCCCCCACTGAACCGGCAGAGAGGAAGGCCAGCCATGTCCGGTGGCGCTGCGTACCTGTACGGCGACGACCCGGTGGAGATCAACGCCGGCCGCGCCAAGGCCACGATCACGGTCAGCAACACGGGCGACCGCGCGATCCAGGTCGGTTCCCACTACCACTTCTTCGAGGCCAACCGCGCCCTCGACTTCGACCGCAACGCCGCCTTCGGCAAGCACCTCGACATCCCGGCCGGCACCGCCGTCCGCTTCGAGCCGGGGGACACCAAGGACGTCACCCTGGCCGAGTTCGGCGGGCACCGCCGCCTGGTCGGTTTCAGCAACCTGGTGGACGGCGGCACCACCGCGCGCGACACCCGTGCCCGGGCCATCGACCGGGCCATCGCGCGCGGCTTCAAGGGCACCAACCTCGACCTCAAGGACGACGACCTGCACGGCAGGGACTTCCACACCCGGACCCACTCGGAGGGCGACCGCTGATGGCCATGCTGTCCCGCAAGCAGTACACCGACCTCTTCGGCCCCACCGTCGGTGACCGCTTCCACCTGGCCGACACCAACCTCGTGGTCGAGGTCGAACAGGACTTCAACCAGGGCCACTACGGCGACGAGGCCGTCTACGGCGGCGGCAAGGGCATCCGCGACGGCATGGCCCAGGACCCGGCCGCCACCTCGGCGCAGGGCGCGCTCGACCTGGTGATCACCAACGTCGTCGTGCTGGACCCGGTGCTCGGCGTGGTCAAGGGCGACATCGGCGTCAAGGACGGCTTCATCACCGCCGTCGGCAAGGCCGGCAACCCGCACACCCAGAGCGGGGTGCACCCCAAGCTGGTGATCGGCCCCGGCACCGAGGTGATCTCCGGCGAGCACCTGATCGCCACCGCCGGCGGCATCGACACCCACATCCACTTCATCGCCCCGCAGCAGGCCCAGGAGGCGCTGAGCAACGGCATCACCACCCTGATCGGCGGCGGCACCGGCCCCTCCGACGGCACCAACGGCACCACCTGCACCCCCGGCCCGTGGAACATCGGGCGGATGTACCAGGCGGTCGAGGACCTCCCGGTCAACGTCGGCCTGCTCGGCAAGGGCAACGGCTCGCTGCCGGGCGCGCTGCGCGAGCAGGTCGAGGCCGGGGTGTGCGGGCTCAAGGTGCACGAGGACTGGGGCAGCACCCCGGCGGCCATCGACAGCGCGCTGCGGGTCGCCGACGAGTACGACGTGCAGGTGGCCATCCACACCGACACCCTCAACGAGTCCGGCTTCTTCGAGGACACCCTGTCCGCGATCGACGGCCGCACCATCCACACCTTCCACACCGAGGGCGCGGGCGGCGGCCACGCCCCCGACATCATGCGGATCGCCGGCGAGCCCAACGTGCTGCCGTCCTCCACCAACCCGACCCTGCCCTACACCGTCAACTCGGTGGACGAGCTGCTCGACATGGTGATGGTCTGCCACCACCTCAGCCACGACATCCCCGAGGACGTCTCCTTCGCCGACTCCCGGGTGCGCGCCGAGACCATCGCCGCCGAGACCGTGCTGCACGACGAGGGCGTCATCTCGATCTTCTCCTCCGACTCGCAGGCCATGGGCCGGATCGGGGAGTCCTTCACCCGCGCCTTCCAGACCGCCCACCACTGCAAGGCGCAGCGCGGCAAGCTGGACGGCGACAGTGAGCGCAACGACAACGTCCGGGTGCTGCGCTACCTCGCCAAGCTCACCATCAACCCGGCGATCGCCTCCGGCACGGCCGAGTACATCGGCTCGCTGGAGCCCGGCAAGCTCGCCGACATCGTGCTGTGGCCGATCAACTCCTTCGGCGCCAAGCCCAAGCTGGTCATCAAGGGCGGCCTCATCAACTGGGCGCTGATGGGCGACCCCAACGCCTCGCTGCCCACCCCGCAGCCGGTCTACTACCGGCCCATGTACGGGGCGCTCGGGCGGGCCAGGCAGGCCACCCGGATCACCTTCATGTCCCAGGCCGCCGTCGACCTCGGGGTGCCGAAGGAACTCGGCCTGGACAGCCGGGTGCTGCCGGTGCGGCACTGCCGCTCGGTCGGCAAGCAGCACATGGTGCGCAACGACGCGCTGCCGAGGATCGCGGTCGACCCGGAGACGTACAAGGTCACCCTGGACGGCGAGCCCGCGACCATCGAGCCGGCCCGCGAACTGCCGCTCAACCACCTGTTCTACCTCGCGTGAGCGGCGCCGACCCGGGCCCCGCCGACGCCGGGCTGGACGCCCTGCTGGTCAGCCTCCAGCTGACCGACTCGGCCTTCCCCAGCGGCTTCTACACCCTCTCGCACGGCCTGGAGGGCTACGCCCAGGCCAAGGCCGTCACCGCCGACACCATGCCGGTGCTGCTCGCCGACCTGCTGCGGCACAGCGTCGGACCGGCCGACGCCACGGCGCTCGCCCTGGCCCACCGGGCCGCCGGCGCCGGGGACTGGGCGCTGCTCGCCGAGACCGACCAGCGGCTGCACGCCACCAAGCTCAACCGCGAGCTGAGGCTCGCCGCCACCCGCACCGGGCGCCAACTCCTGGACATCGCCCGGGAGTCGGTGGGCGGCGAGCCGCTGGAGCGGTACGCCGCGCTGGTCGCCGACAAGCGCGCCCCCGGCTGCCAGGCGGTGGCCGCCGGGGTCGCCTACGCCTCGGCCGCCGTCTCCGTCGAACAGGCCGTGGCGGGCGACCTGTTCGCCTTCTGCACCAGCTTCGTCGGCGCCGCGCTGCGGCTGCGGCTGACCGACCACCGCAAGGCGCAGGTGGTGCTGCGGGCCACCGCCCCGGTCATCCGCGAGGTCGTGGCGGCCGCGCTGGAGCGGGAGTCGGCGGACCTCGGCGGCTGCGTACCGGTCGCGGACGCGATGTCCGGACGGCACGAACGGGCCGAGGCCCGGCTCTTCGCGAGCTGAACACCCGCTGAACGCTGGACACCCCTACGAATGGAGGAGGACCCCATGACCGAGAACGTGCTCCGGGTGGGCATCGGCGGCCCGGTCGGCTCCGGCAAGACGGCGCTCATCGAGGCGCTGGTGCCGGTGCTGATCGAGCGCGGCCACCGCCCCGCGGTGATCACCAACGACATCTACACCCAGGAGGACGCCCAGCACGTCCGCCGCACCCTCGCCGGGGTGCTCGACCCGGAACGGGTGGTCGGCGTCGAGACCGGCGCCTGCCCGCACACCGCCGTGCGCGACGACCCGACCATGAACCTGGCCGCCGGGGCCGAGATGCTGGAGCGCTTCCCCGACGTCGACACCCTGCTGTACGAGTCCGGCGGCGACAACCTGACCCTGACGTTCAGCCCGGTGCTGGTCGACCTCTTCCTGTTCGTCCTCGACACCGCCGAGGGCGAGAAGATGCCCCGCAAGCGCGGCCCGGGCATCACCGAGTCGGAGCTGCTGGTCATCAACAAGACCGACCTCGCCCCGTACGTGCGCGCCGACCTCGGCGTCATGGAGTCCGACGCCCGGCGGGTCCGCGAGGGCGGACCGGTGGTGCTCACCAACTGCCTGACGGGGGAGGGGCTGGAGGAGATCGCGACCTTCCTGGAGACCTTCCGCAAGGTCCCGGCATGACGGTGGCCGCGCGGGCCCCCGAGGGGCGGCGGCCGGTGCCCCGGCTCGACCCCCGGCACTACGAGCCGGCCCGGGTCCCGCAGGCGGTCCGCCGGTACGCCGGGACGCCCGACACCCTCGCGGTCGGGCGCCCCGGCAAGGTCGGGCTGCTGGAGCTGGCCTTCGAGCGGATCGGCGGGCGCACCGAACTCACCGGCCACTACCAGAAGTCGCCGCTGCAGATCATGCGCCCGCTGTACTTCGACCCGGCCCGCCCCGACCTCGCCGTCACCCTGCTGATGTCCACCGGCGGCGGCATCCTCCAGGCCGACCGGCTGCGCACCGACATCCGCTGCGGGGCCGACACGGCGGTCCACCTGACCACCCAGGCGGCCACCAAGGTCTACCGGATGGAGTACGACTACGCGACGCAGCTGGTCAATCTGGAGGCCGGGCCCGGCGCCTACGTGGAGTACCTGCCCGAGCCGGTGATCCCCTTCGTCGACTCGCGCCTCTACCAGCGCACGGTGCTCACCGTGGACCGGGGGGCGACCGTCCTGGCGGGCGAGACCGTCCTCGCCGGCCGCCTCGCCCGGGGTGAGCGCAACGCCTACCAGGTCTTCGCCTCGGACCTCGAAGTGCGGCGCCCCGACGGCGAGTTGGTGGCCCTGGACACCGTCCGGCTGGAGCCCGCCGGGGCCGGCGTCACCGGCCCCGCCGTACTCGGCGGGCACGACGTGATGTCCAGCCTCTACGTGCTCAGCCCGCTCGCCCCCGCCGCCCGGATCGCCGACGCGCTGCACGAGGCCCTGGCCGACCGCGGCCTGCTGTACGGGGTCAGCGTGCTGCCGCAGGACAGCGGTGCCTGGCTGCGGCTGCTCGACTCCGACACCCGCGTCTGCGCCGCCGCCCTGCGGGCCGCCTGGGACGCCGTCCGCCGGCTGCTGATCGGGGCGCCGGCGCCGGAGCTGCGCAAGACCTGACGGGGCCGGGGGCCGGGGGCCTTGCCGGGCGGGGGAGGCCTGGTCGGGCCCGGAGTCCTGGCGGCCCTAGGAGTCCCGGTCGCCCCCGGGGCGCAGGTCCGTGTCGGCGAGGCGGGCGATCTGCCGGTGGCTGAGTTCGACCGTGCGGTTCATGTGCCGAAGCAGGAAGGCCAGCTCGTCCTCGCTGTCCTCGGCGAAGATCGCGGCCCAGTCGCCGCCGAGCTCGCGCCAGACCTCCCCGAAGCGCGCCAGTGCGTCGGGGAGGACGGCGACCAGCACCCGGCGGCGGTCGGCCTCGTCCCGCTGCCGGGCCACCAGGCCCGCCTTCTCCAGGCGGTCGACCAGTCGGGTCGCCGAGCCGCTGGTCAGTCCGGTCAGCTCGGCGACCCGGCCGGTGGTGACGGGGCCGTCCTCCAGGGTGAGCAGGTTGAGGCACTGGACGTCGGTCGGGTGCATGCCGAGGTGGTCCGCGACGGCCTGGTTGAACAGCACGTAGGAGGCCAGGTAGCGGCGCGAGAGCGGCCAGAGCCGGGCCAGCAGTTCGTCGCGGTGGGGGGTCATGGGGCCAGGGTAACCGGCAGGCCGTTAATCATTTGCGTCACGCAGAGATCTCTTCGTATGTTGTCTGCATGACGCAGATAATATCTCGACCCCCCGTCGCCGTCACCGGAGCCACCGGCGCCCAGGGCGGCGCCACCGCCCGGGCCCTGCTCCGGGCCGGCCGCCCGGTCCGGGCCCTCACCCGCGACCCCGGATCCCCGGCCGCCCGCGAACTCGCCGCCCTCGGCGCCGAGCCGGTCCGTGCCGACTTCGACGACCCGGCCTCGCTCGCCGCCGCCCTAGACGGTGCCGGGAGCCTCTTCGCGATGTCCACCCCGTTCGGGACGGACCTCGACACCGAGGTCCGCCAGGGCATCGCCCTGCTCGACGCCGCCCGCGCCGCCGGCACCGTGCGGCACGTCGTCCTCACCTCCGCCACCAACGCCGACCGCTCCACCGGCATCCCGCACTTCGACTCCAAGCAGCGCATCGAACAGCACCTCGCCGGCCTCGACCTGCCCTGGACGGTCATCGGCCCGGCGGCCTTCCTGGACAACTACGCCAACGACTGGACCCTCGCCTCGCTGCGCGAAGGGGTCTTCCCGCTGCCCATGCCCCCCGGCGTCCCCCTCCCGGTGATCGCCGCCGAGACCATCGGCGACTTCGCCGCCCACGTCCTGGCCCACCCGGACGACTACGCGGGGCGGCGCATCGACATCGCCTCCCAGTGGTGCACCGGCGAACAGATCGCCGCCGCCATCACGGCGGCGGCCGGCCGGCCGGTCCGCTGCCAGGAGGTGCCGCTGTCCGTCGTCGAGACCTACTCCCAGGACCTCGCCGCGATGTTCCGCTACTTCCAGGAGGTCGGCCTGGAGATCGACACCGACACCCTGCACGCCGAGACCCCGGCCGTGCAGTGGCGCACGCTGGAGTCCTGGGCCGCCGGGCAGACCTGGGACCTCTGACCCGCTCCGCCCCGGCGGCGCCGGCCCGCCCCGTCGGCCAGGCCGGTGCGGGACTGCCGGTGTCACCGATGACGGACCGCGCCCCTACGATGACCGTCATGAATTCTGGGGGGCCGGGGCTCCAACTCATCGACGGACGCTTCGAACTGGTGGAGCGGCTGGGCGGCGGCGGCATGGGACTGGTGTGGCGGGCACGCGACACCCTCCTGGAGCGCGAGGTGGCCTTGAAGGAGGTGCGCCCGCCCGACCCGGCCGACCTCGCCGGCGACCCGGGCGCGGCGGCGGTGCTGCGCGAGCGGGTCCTGCGGGAGGCCCGGTCGCTGGCCCGGCTCAACCACCCCCATGTGGTGACGATCCACCACATCGTCGACCGGCCCGAGTACCCGCACCCCTGGCTGGTCATGGAGCTGGTGACCGGCGGCTCGCTGCACGAGCGGCTCGCACGCGGCCCGATGACGCCCCTGGAGGCGGCCCGCCTCGGCCGCGGCGTGCTGTCCGCCCTGAGCGCCGCGCACGCGGCCGGCATCCAGCACCGCGACGTCAAGCCCGGCAACGTCCTGCTGCGCCCGGACGGCACCCCGGTCCTCACCGACTTCGGCATCGCCGCGCTGTCGGAGGCGCCCAGCCTGACCACCACCGGCGCCCTGATCGGCTCGCCCGAGTACATAGCCCCCGAGCGGGTCCGCGGCGAGGAGGGCAACCCGGCCTCCGACCTGTGGTCGCTCGGCCTGATGCTGTACGTCGCGGTGGAGGGGCAGCACCCGCTGCGGCGCGCCACCACCCTCGCCACGCTGGCCGCCGTGCTGGACGAGCCGGTACCGGCCCCGGTGCGGTCCGGGCCGCTGGGCCCGGTGCTCGCCGCCCTGCTGGTGCGGGACACGGCCGCGCGCCCCGACGCCTGGCAGCTCGACCGGCAGCTCGCCGACGCCGAGGTCGCGGCGGCGGCCGAGGCCCAGGCCGGGGCGGTCGGCACGGTCCGCCTGCTCCCGCCCGCGGCCGCCACGGCCACCGGCCCGACGGCCACGGCCACCGCCCCGCCGCCGACCGGGTACGCCACGGGGCACCCCACCGGGCAGGCCTACGGCCCGCCGCAGACCCTCGGCCAGGAGCCGCGCGACGCGATGCCCCCGCCCCGGCCCGGCAGGCTGCGCGGCGCGCTGCGCACCGGCTACCTGGTGCTGGTCCCGGTGCTGATGGTGAGCATCGGCTTCGCCGTCCAGCACTTCGCGGCCCGGGGCGGCGACAGCACCGCCACCCCGCCGGCGGCCTACCCGGGCCTGCTGACGCCGACGGGCGCGCGCGGCGCCGTCCAGTCCATGAGCCAGAAGTCGGGCGGCCGCCCCTTCCTGGAGTTCACGCTCCGGCAGGACTCTGGCGACGCCCTCGTCGCGACCGCCGCCAACCCGAACCTCTACGACAGCCTCTCCTACCGCGACGGCAAGTCCACGCCCGGCATCCGCTCCGGCACCGTGGCCTTCGGCGAGAAGCCGCTGGACCTCCGGTCCGTCAACTGGGACGCCCTCCCCGCGCTGCTGCAACGGGCCGACGCCGAACTCGGCATCACCCACCCGACCAGCCACTACGTGTTCCTGCACGACGCCCAGGGGATGGGCGACACCGAACCGTCGCTGCTGGTGTACGTCGCGGACGCCTACGGCGCCGCCTACCTCAGGGCGGACTTCGACGGCACGGTCGTGAAGGCGTACCCGCGCAGCTGAGGACCGGTCAGTCGCCGCAGGACCGGTCAGTCGGTCGAGGGCCGGGCCCAGCGCTCCACGAACTTCCGCTGCCAGGGCGTCTCCACGGCGTGCCGGCCGTAGTGCTCCCGCACGTACCCGACCGCCTCCGCCGCCGGCACGCCGTCCAGCACGGCGATGCAGGCCAGGGCCGTGCCGGTGCGCCCGCGGCCGCCCGCGCAGGCGAGTTCGACCCGCTCGCCGGTGCAGCGCTCCCAGGCCTCCCGGAAGGCGTCGGCGGCGTCCGTGCGGTCGGCGGGCAGCCGGAAGTCGGGCCAGCGCACCCAGCGGCTCTCCCAGGGGAGCGGCTTCGGTTCGCGCCCCAGCAGGTAGATGCCGAAGTCGGGGCGCGGGCCCGGCGGCAGCGGGTTGAGGACGCCGCGGCCGCGCAGCAGCCGCCCGGAGGGCAGGCGCAGCACGCCCGGGGCGTCGGGGGCCCAACTCGTGCGGGGGTGCTCGGTCATGTCGTTGATGTCGCCTTTCAGAGGTCGGCGTGCCCGACGAGCTTCAAGCAGCGCTCCCACAGCTCGGCCCGGGCCCGCAGGTCGTAGGCCTGGCGGTTGGCGCGGGCCTCGCGCAGCCGGTCGTAGTAGCGGCCGGTGGTGCCGGCCAGGGCCGGGTCGGTGACCAGCCGGTGGGTGGCGGTGACGCCGTCCTCCAGGCTGTCGATGCTGTGGCCGATCTCCCGGAGCACCATCTTGGTGGGCATGTACGTCGACGGGTGGAGGCTGTTGACGGTCACTTCGGCGGCCGGCACCCGGGCGGCGAGCTCCATGCCGCAGGCGATCTGGGCGAGCTTGCTGCGGCAGTACGCGCTGGTGCCGTCGTAGCCGTTCTCCAGCATGAGGTCGTCGAAGTCGATCTCCTGCTGTCCGGCGGAGGCGACGTTGACGATCCGGGCGGGCGCGCAGGCGCGCAGCAGCGGCAGCAGTTCGAGGCTGAGCAGGAAGCCGGCCAAGTGGTTCACGGCGAAGCGCAGTTCGTGGCCGTCGGCGCTGGTGCGGCGGGTGCGGCCGTCAGGTTCGCCGGCGCCTATGCCCGCGTTGTTGACGAGGACGTCGAGCCGGCCGGTGGTGGCGCGGACCTCGGCCGCGAGGGCGCGGACCTGCTCCAGCTCGGCGAGGTCGGCGAGCAGGGTGGCCGGGCGGGCCGTCCCGTGGGCCTCGGCCACCTCCCGGGCGGTGCGGTCGAGCCGGTCCCGGTCGCGGCCGTGCAGCAGGAGGGTGGCGCCCTCGGCGGCCAGGCGGTGGGCGAGGGCGCGGCCGAGGCCGTCGGTGGAGCCGGTGATGAGAACGGTCCGCGGTGGGGTGGGCGTGGTCATCGGGACTCCTGTCAACGGGTGTGGCGGCGGATCCGGTTCAGGATGCCACGTGCAGCCGCGCGCCGCCGGGCATCCCGGCGCGGTGGGCGAGGGCGGCCGCCTCGCCGCGCGAGCCGACACCCAACTTGGCCAGGATGTTGGCGACGTGGAACTTCACCGTGGACTCGCTGATGTGCAGCTCCGCGGCGATGTCCCGGTTGCGGCGGCCCTGGGCGAGCTGGTCGAGCACCTCCAGTTCGCGCGGCTGGAGCCCGTCCAGCGGGTCGGTGACGGCGGTCGGCGAGGGCATGCCGAGCGGCAGCTCCACCGTCACGGTGGTGCCCCAGTTGGGGACGGACTCGACCTCGTAGCGGCCGCCGAGGGCGGTGATCCGGTCGGCGGTGCGGTGGACGGCGAGGGCGTCCGCGGCGAGCACCCCGAGGCCGTCGTCGCGCACCACGGTGCGCAGCGCGCCGTCCGCCGTGAACTGCCAACTCAGGTGCAGCCGACCGGGCTTCTCCTGCTCCATCATCAGCATGACGGCGCACTGCACGGCGGCCCGGGCGGTGTGCGCGGTGTCCGCGGGGATGGACCGGGTGGCGTCGGACGGCGGCGCGAGGTCGAGCCGGACCCCGGTGTGCCGCAGCAGCGGGCGCAGTTCGCGGGCGAGCCGGGCGAACGCGGCGTCGGCGGGCTCCTCGCTGAGCTCGCGGTCCAGGTCCGCGGCCCGGCGCAGGTCGAGCAGGGCGGTGACGGCCAGGTCGGTGGCGGCCCGGCGGGCGGCGCGGTCGTCCAGGTCGGCCGAACGCAGCGGCGCCAGGACGGCGGTCAGCGCGGCACTGTGGGTGCCGGTGAACTCGGCGATGGTCCGGGCCCGGGTGACGGCCGCGGTACGGGAGATCATCGCCTGACCGGGCGCGGCGTCGGTGGCGCGGTGCTCGGAGTGGGCGATCACCAGCTCGCACACCTGCTGGAGGACGGCGAGCGCACCGGCCGGCACCGGCGCGGCGTCGCCGCGGACCAGGACCAGCAGCACCTCCTTGTCGTCGGCCGGAGCGGCGATCACCACCACCGGCCGGGTCCGGCCCGCCAGTTCGGCCTCGCCCTGCCAGGGGCGGCCGGCCGAGGTCGTCCCGGCGGCCTGCTCGGCGAGCCGGGCCAGCTCCAGCCCGGAGAGGCCGCCGACCAGCTCGCGCGGGCCGTGGGCGTTGGCGGGGGAGTAGGCGCAGACACCGCTCAGGTGGGCGATCGCGACGTGCGGGACGAGCGTGCGGACCACCGCCGACAGCCGCGGCACCACCTCGGGCCGGGGCGCGCGCAGCACCTCGACGGCCCGCGCCAGCGCGTCCTCGGGGCGGCCCCAGTACTCCCGCCAGGCCTCGTCGGGGCCGGGGCCGTCCACCGCGTCCATGCCTTCGTGCGACTCCATGCCTGCGTCCATGCCCTTCACCCTAGTTCCGGGGCCGCCCCCGGCCGCCCCTCCCTTCGGCCAGGTGGAACTGTCCGAACGGCCGGCCGGGGGCCTGCGGCCGGCGCCGCAGGATGGAGCCGTCGGAACGAACAACCCCCGGACGGACAACGCCCGGACGAACCGAGGATCTTCCATGACCAAGGCCATCGCTTTCCCCCGGTACGGCGACGCGGACGTGCTGCGCCCGATCGAGCTCGACCTGCCCGCCCCCGGGCCCGGCCAGGTGCGGGTCGCGGTCCGCGCGGTCGGCGTCAACCCGCTGGACCACAAGGTGCGCAGCGGCGCGTTCGACGGCATCATCCCGGTCACCTTCCCCGCCGTGCCCGGCTACGAGGTCGCCGGGGTGGTGGAGGCGGTCGGCGCGGAGGTCACCGCCTTCGCCCCCGGCGACGAGGTGTTCGGCGCCCTGATGGGCGGCGGCTACGCCGAGCACGCGCTGCTCGACGCCGACCAGGTGGTGGCCAAGCCCGCCACCTTGAGCTGGGAGGAGGCCGCGGCGATCCCGGTCGCCGCCGAGACCGCCGAGCGGGTCCTCGACATCCTGGGCGTGCGCTCCGGGGAGACGCTGCTGGTGCACGGCGCCGCCGGGGCCGTCGGCACCCTGCTGCTCCAGTTCGCCCGGGCCCGCGGCATCACCGTGATCGGCACCGCGAGCGAGGCCAACCACGCCTACCTGCGGGAGCTGGGCGCGATCCCGGTGACGTACGGCGAGGGCCTGGCCGAGCGGGTGCGGGCGGCCGCGCCGGGCGGGGTCGACCGCGTCCTGGACGCGGCGGGCAAGGGAGTGCTGCCGCTCTCCGTCGAACTGGCGGGCAGCGCCGAGCGGGTGCTGACGATCGCCGACATCCCCGGCGCGCAGGAGCACGGCATCCGTTTCAGCGGCGGAGCCGAGGGCGGCGAGTCGTACCACGGGCGCGCCTTCGCGGCCGCCCTCGCCCTGCACCGGGCGGGCACCCTGCGGCTGCCGCTGCACCGGGTGCTCCCGCTGGCGGAGGCGGCGCAGGCGCACCGGATCAGCGAGGACGGGCACGTGCGGGGGAAGATCGTCCTCACGGTCTGAGCGGCCTGAGTGGCCTGAGTGGTCCGAGTGGTCCGAGCGCTGCCGCCGTCCGAGCGCTGCCGCCGTCCGGGCCGGTCCGCTGTCGACCCGGGCCCGTCGGGCGGAAGTCCGGCCCCGCGCCGCCGCGCTCGGTAGAGTCCCGCCATGGTGACTCTGAACGCGGCGGGGCGGCTGGCCGGCCGTTCCTGCGTGGTGACCGGCGCGGCCAGCGGCATCGGCCGGGCCGTCGCGGAACGCTTCGTCCGGGAGGGCGCGTCGGTGGTGGCCACCGACCTGGACGCCGAGGGGCTGGACCGGCTGGCCGGGCGGTTCCCGGAGGCCGTCAGCACGGTGGTCGGTGACGTGTCCGTCGACGCGGACGCCCGCCGGATGGTCGCGGCGGCCGTCGAACGGCACGGGCGGATCGACGTGCTGGTGGCCAACGCCGGGGTGATCCCGCTGATGGACATCACCGAGGCGAGCGCCCAGGACTGGGACCGGGTGATGGCCGTCGACGGCCGCGGCATGTTCCTCACCTGCAAGTACGCGATCGAGGCGATGCTCGCCCAGGAACGGCCGGGCGGCTCGATCGTCTGCCTGTCCTCCATCTCGGGCGAGGCCGGCCAGCGCGGCCAGGCGGTGTACGGGCCCGCCAAGTTCGTCGCCTCCGGGCTGACCAAGCACCTCGCCGTCGAATGGGCGGACCGCGGCATCCGGGTCAACGCCGTCGCCCCCGGCACCATCGGCACCGAGCGGGTCGCCCGGCTGCGGGACGAGCCCGGCGGGCCCGAGTACCTGGCGGCGATCGAGAAGCTGCACCCGATGGGCCGTCTCGGCGACCCGGCCGAGGTCGCCGCCGCCGTCCTCTTCCTCGCCTCCGAGGAGGCCTCGTTCATCACCGGCGCCGTCCTGCCGGTCGACGGCGGCTACCTGGCGCAGTAGCGGGCGGGGCGCGGGGCCGATCAGGCGCCGCCCGCCGTTCCGACGTCGCGGACCCAGACGGGCAACGGCGGGAGGGGCGGCCCCGGGACCCAGTTCCCGTCCGCGTCCAGGACGTCCCCGTCGTTCGGGGGTTCGTCGAGGTCGCCGATGTCCACCAGTTCGGTGCGCAGGACCGTGCCGGGCTCGTCGTCGGCGAGGTGGTCCGCGACGATCGGGCCGAGGTCCGTGGTCGGCAGGTAGTTCCCGCGGAACGGCAGGTCCCGCGGCCCGACCGAGCCGGTCGAGCAGCGCAGTTGCCCGGCCAGCACGTCGTGCCAGACGTAGAAGGTGGCCGGCCCGTGGTGGCCGAGTGCCCGGACCCGCTCCCGGAGCAGGGCGGCGGTGCGCTCGAAGGCGTCCACCACCTGCTGGACGGTCAGCGTCCGCCGGTCCTCCTCCTCGGCGGTCATCCACCAGGTGTTGGTCCGCTGCTCCGCCGGACGGTCGTCCGGGTCCAGTACCAGTGGGTCGTCCGCGAGTTCGGCGATCCACGTGAGCAAGGGCATGGCGGCAGTATCCCAGCCCCCGCGCCCGCCCGCGCCGGGCGGGGGCGTTCGTGGGCGGGCCGTAAAAGCGGTGGCGCCCGGCCGTCGCGGCGTGCTGGAGTGGTCGGATGGATCGTGATCATGTACTCGCCCTGTTCGACCAGCGGATCCGGCGCGACGCGCGGCCGGACGGCCCCGACGTCCGGGTCGAGCGCGACGGCGCCGTGGTGCGCCAGGTGGGGGGCGAGCACGCCTGGAACGGCATCGTCTGGTCCGGACTGGACGAGGCCGGGGCGGACGCCGCGATCGCCGCGCAGGTCGCCCACTTCACCGGGCTGGGCCTGGAGTTCGAGTGGAAGACCTACAGCCACGACCGCCCCGCCGACCTCGGCCGGCGGCTGCTCGCGGCCGGGTTCACCGCCGAACCCGACGAGGCGCTGATGATCGCCCGGATCGCGGACCTGCCCACCGACGCGGCCCTGCCCGAGGGCGTCCGGCTGGAGCCGGTGACCGACGAGGCCGGGGTGGACCTCATGGTGACCGCCCACGATCTGGCCTTCGGGGCCGCATCCCCGACCCTGCGCGGGCGCCTGCTCGACCACCTCCGGCACGACTCGGAGACGCTGCTCCTGGTCGTCGCGATGGCCGGCGACCAGCCGGTGAGCGCCGCCCGGACGGAGCTCACCCCGGGCACCGGCTTCGCCGGCCTGTGGGGCGGCGGCACCGTCCCCGGCTGGCGCGGGCGCGGCATCTACCGCGCCCTGGTCGCCCACCGCGCCCGCCAGGCCGCCGCACTCGGCTACGAGTACCTCCAGGTCGACGCGAGCGACCAGAGCCGCCCCATCCTGGAGCGGCTCGGCTTCGCGCGGCTCAGCACCACCACGCCGTACGTGTACCAGCCGTAGGGCCCGGGCGCCGGGGGCGTCACGGCGTGGGCGTGAACCGCCCCGGCAGTGCCTCCCCCGGCTCGCCCGAGAACACCACCTCACCCCGGTGCAGCACGTGCACCGCCGCCGCCCCCGCCAGCGAGCGGGGCAGGGACTGCGCGGCCAGCACCACCGTACGGCCCCCGGCCGCCCCGGCCAGCAGCACCGCGTGCAGCCGCGCCGCCACCGCCGGCGCCAGCCCGCGCTCCGGCTCGTCCAGCAGCAGCAGATCGGGCCGCGCCCCCAACGCCCGCCCCACCGCCACCAGTTGGCGCTGACCGCCGGACAGCGTGCCCGCCCGGCGGGGCAGCAGCGCGGACAGCTCCGGGAACGCCTCCAGCACCTCCGCCGGCACCTCCGCCCGCCCCGCACCGCCCAGGCCCAGGTTCTCCGCCACGGTGAGCGAACCGAACACCCCGCGCTCGGCCGGCGCCAGCGCCAACCCCAGCCGCACCCGCCGGTGCACCGACAGCCCGGTGACGTCCCGCCCCCGCCAGCACACCCGCCCACCGGACAGCGGCACCACCCCCGCCAGGGCGTGCAGCGCACTGGTGCGCCCCGAACCGTTGCGGCCCAGCAGGACGGTGACGGCGGCGGCCGGAAAGGCGAGGTCCACACCGTGCAGCGCCTCCAGCGGCCCGTACCGGACCCGGACGCCGCACAGGGCCGCGGCTACCGGCATGCGATCACCCCGGCGGCGTCCAAGCAGGGCTTCCCGTACGGGAGTTCGGCACTCACGGGCGGCCACCCCAGGCCTCGGCCACCCGGGCGTCCGCCAGCACCGCCGCCGTCGGCCCGGCCGCCACCACCCGGCCCTGCGCCATCGCGTAGACGGCATCGGCGAGTTCGGCCACCAGCTCGGCATCGTGCTCGACCAGCAGCAGCGCCATCCCACGCCCCGCGAGAGCGCGCAGTACCGCCACCAGACGGCCCGTCTGGGCGGCATCGAGCCCCGCCGCCGGCTCGTCCAGCAACAGCACCCGGGGCTCGCCCGCCAGCGCCCGCGCCAACTCCACCAGCCGCAGCACCCCGGTGGGCTGCACCCCCGCCGGCTCGTCCGCGACACCCCGCAACCCGAGCAACCCCAGCGCCCGCTCCGTCCGCTCCGCCGCCCCCCTGCCCCCTCGCTGCTCCGCGCCCACCCGCACGTTGTCGGCCACCGAGAGGGTCGGGAAGACGGCGATCTGCTGGAACGTCCGCGCCAACCCGAGCCGCACCCGCCGGTGCGCGGCCACGGCGGTCACGTCCCGCCCGCCCAGCAGCACCTGCCCGGCATCCGGCCGCACCGTCCCCGCCAGACAGTCGAACAGGGTGCTCTTCCCCGCCCCGTTCGGCCCGATCAACGCCGTGATCCGCCCACCCGGAGCCACCAGGTCCACCCCGCCCACCGCCACGATCCCCCCGTACCGCCGCACCACCCCCCGCACGGTCAACCGCGCCGCCGTCACGACGCCCCACCGGGGGGCGTCGTCCAGCTGAACAGGCCTACGGGGAAGGTGAGGTGGCTCGTCGTCCGCCGTCTCCGGCCGGCAGGGGCCTCGGCTCCTGCCCGCGGTCGTAGGGCGTCGGGTCGGGCCGCACCCGGCAGGGTGGTGGCGCGGGGGAGTCGGTGGTGGATCCGGCCGCAGTGTCGGGCGGGGGGCGAGGATCTGTTCAACGGGCCTTCCTTCGCAGGGAGTTCGGGTGGCGCCGGTGCTCCGTTCACGGGCGGCGGTTCAGGGTGGCGCGGAGGCGTCGGCCGGTGGGGGTGAGGCGGCCGGGCGGGAGGTCTGGCGGGGGGTCGCGCCGTGCGGTGGGGAGGGCGGCGAGGCCGCCGGGGAGGCGGCCGATGGCGGCGGCGAGGACGCCGACCGCGACGGCCGAGACGCCGGTGACGGTGCCCGCGTCGAGGCCGATCAGCAGGGCGGCGGCGAGGACGGCGCCGAGGGCGCTGTCGGCGCCGGCGACGACCACGGCGGCGAACCAGAGCAGGCCGCGGACCGGGTCGAAGGACGCCGCGTCGAAGGCGCGGCCCGCGAGGCCCATCAGGCCGCCGCCGAGGGCGGCGAGCGCGGCGCCGACCACGAAGGCGAGGAGTTTGAGGCCCGGTACGTCGACGCCCGCCGCGACCGCACCGGCCTCGTGGTCGCGCATGGCGGTGAGGGCGCGGCCGAGGCGGCCGCGGTGGAGGGCGCGGACGGCGAGCAGACCGAGGCCGAGCAGGAGGAGTTCGGCGAGGTAGAAGGCGCGGTCGCCATCGAGGAGGGCGGGGCGGTCGAGGGTGAGTCCGGTGGTGGCGTAGGGCTGCTGGAAGACGAAGCGGCTCAGCGCGGTGCCGAAGGCGAAGGTGACGAGGGCGAGGGCGAGTCCGCGGCGGCGGATCGCGGGCCGGCCGGTGAGCAGGCCGAGCGGGGCGGTGGCGAGGACGGCGAGCAGCAGTGCGGGGACGGCCGGGAGGGCCGGCAGGCCGGGGACGCGACCGCTCATCAGCAGGGCGGTGCCGAGCGCGCCGAGGCCCGCGTACCCGGCCTGGCCGAGGGAGGTCTGCCCGCCGTAGCCGGTGACGACGACGACGGACAGCAGCACCAGGGCGAGGGCGGGGACGAGCAGGGCGCTGCGCAGGTCGTTGCCGCGGAAGCCGAAGGGCAACAGGAGCAGCACCAGGCAGACCGCGCCGGCCGACCGCCCGCCGCCGCCTCCTCCTCCTCGCCCTCCTCCTCGTCCTCCTCCGGGTCGGTGGCTCCGGGAGGTGAGCGGCGCCCCGCCGTCCGGGGCCCGGCCCCCGGTGATGCCGGGCCCCGCGAGCAGGGCGGCGGCGAGCAGCGCGATCACGAACAGGTTGGACTGCACCGCCTGGACCAGCGGCAGCAGTTGGCCGGACGGGCGGAGCCGGGTGAGTTCGGACTGGGCGATGCCGAGTCCGAGTCCGGTGGCGACGGCGACGGGGATGCTGCGCAGCCGGGCGGCGACGGCGACGGCCATGGTCTCCATGACCAGCAGCGGCAGCCCGTACGGGTCGAGCAGCAGGTAGGGCGCGAGGGCGACGCCGACGAGTCCGGCGGTGAAGGTGCCGAAGGCCCAGCCGAGGGCGGAGACCCGGTCGGCGTCGACGCCGGTGAGGGCGGCGAGCCGGCGGTCGTCGACGACGGCGCGCAGGTGGAGGCCGAGGCGGGTCCAGCGGGTGGTGGCGGCGACGGCGAGGCCGAGGACCAGGATCGCGGCGAGCTGGGCGACGGTGTCGGGGCGCAGGGTGTGGCCGCCGGGCAGCCGGATCGGGGCGCCGCCGAACGGGCTGGGCGCGCCGGCCAGCGGGGCCGGTCCCCACAGCAGGACGGCGACTCCGATGAGCAGCACGAACACGCCGAGCCCGGCGACCATGGTCTCGGCCGGTCCGGCGCCGCGCCGTTGCAGCGGGCGGTGCACGAGGACGTCGAGGAGCACGCCGAGGGCGGGCGCGACCACCAGCAGGCAGCAGGCGAGGGTCGGCCAGACCGGCCAGTGCCGGACGACCACGAGGTCGCGCAGCAGGTAGGCGACGGCCATGGCCTGGGCGCCCTGGGCGATGTTGAGCACGCCGGTGGCGCGGTGGCAGACGACCAGTCCGATGCCGCTGAGCGCGGCGGCACTGCCGACGGTGAGCCCGGCGAGGGCGAGGTCGAGGGTGAGGCCGAACGAGTCGGGCGCGGCGAGCAGGACGGTCATCGGTTCAGCCGCTCGGCGGGGCGGCTTCGCCCGGACGGGTGGCGGGCCTGCTCGGGGCGTCCGGGGTGTTCGGGGCGTCCGGGGTGTTCGGGGTGTTCGGGGTCTCCGGGAGCCCCAGGGCGTCCGGGGCCCCGGGGGCGTCCGGCGAGCAGAGCGGGCAGGGCGTCAAACCCCGCTCCCGTACGGCGGCCGCGTCCACCGGTGCGGCCGTCGCCTTGCCGGTGACCAGTGGGCAGTCCGGCCGGTGGTAGCGGGTGCCCTCGGGGACGGCGAGTGGCCCCGACCGGTGCGCCGGGGCCGGATCAGGCCCCGGCCCCGGCTCGGCCCCGGGCTCCACCAGCAGGTCGTACAGGCGCTCGACCCGCCGGTCGGTCAGTTCCCCCAGGCGCCCGCGCGGGGGCGGCGGCCGCAGCGCGACCAGGACGGCGCCGGCCACGATCAGGGCCGCGCCGGGGACGGTGGCGGAGGCCAGGTAGGGGACCTGCTGCTCGACGAAGCGTTCGCCGGAGACCCCGTACCAGCCGAGCACGCACAGCACGGCCCCGACCGCGAGGAGCAGCCAGCCGGCCCGGTCACGCCCGGCCCGCTCGCGCCCGGCCCGCTCGCGCGCGCTCCGGAGGCTCTGCGGCAGGCGGGCACCGCGCCGGACGGGGGAAACCCTCGGGGCGGTACGGGTGATTTCTCCGTCGGATTGCGATGCGTCCATGGATCCGCCTTCATGGTGTCACCTGAGACGTTTCCAGGATCGGCCTGGAACAGCATCCGGGGATCCGCGACCGGCCGGGCGCAGTCCGGGCGGCGCGGTCGAGAGGGAACACCATGCGCGTGACGCGAAGCGGCACCTCCCGGGGCGGCAGCGCCCTCCTGCGGACGGCGGGCGGGCTGCTCGCCCTGCTGCTGGCGGGCACCGCGGCCGGGTGCGGCAGCACCAAGTCCGGGTCCGGGTCCTCGGCCTCCTCCCCGGCCGCGACCGCGAGCGTCACCGCCGGTGCGAGTGTCACCACCGGCGCCGGCGCCGGCGCCAGTGCCACCGCCCCCGCCGACCCGGCCGCCGCCCAGGCGGAGGTCACCGCCAACTGGGAGAAGTTCTTCGACCCGGCCACCCCGATCGCCGACAAGGCCAAGCTGCTCCAGGGCGGCGACACGCTGCTCCCGGTGCTCCAGGGCTTCTCCCAGGACCCCCGGGTGGGCCAGGTGAAGGCCACGGTGGGCGGGGTCGCGTTCACCGACGCCGCCGACGCGACCGTCACCTACGCGCTCTCCCTCCAGGGCACCGTGGTCGCGCCGGCCGCGACCGGGCAGGCCGTCCTCGACAACGGCACCTGGAAGGTCTCCCGCTCGACCCTGTGCGGGCTGCTCACCCAGGCCGGCGGGGCCAGTGCCACCCCGGTCCCCGGATGCGGCTGACCGCACCTCGGCGGCACCTGACCGCACTGCCGCACGGCCGCGGGCCGACGCCCGTCCTGCGTCCGGTCCTGGTCCCGGTCCTGGCCCTGCTCCTGGCCCTGGTGACGGTGCTCGCCGGCTGCGGCACCCGGCTGCCGGACGGCGCCTTCACCGCCCGCGCCACGCCCGCCCCGGGGGCCGGCGGCAACCCGCCCTCCGACACCGGCGTGTCCGCGACCGGGATCCGGATCGGCATCGTCACCTCCCTGACCAGCCCGGTCGGCAGCGAGGTGTTCAGCGGCCCCCGGTACGGCGCCCAGGCGTTCTTCCAGGCCCTCAACGACCGCGGCGGCCTGCACGGGCGCACGGTCGAGGTGGTGACCTGCGACGACGGCGGCAGCGGCATCGGCAACCAGGACTGCGTGCACCGGCTGGTCGACCAGGCGCACGTCTTCGCCCTCGTCAGCGGCAGCGTCCTGGACTACGCGGGCGCGCCGTACGTGAGCGGCAAGGCGGTGCCGGACGTCGGCGGCCAGCCGATCGGCACGGCGTACGACCGCTGGCCGCACCTGTACGGGATCTACGGCAGCGCCGCCCCGCGCGACGGCCGGGCGGTCGGCTGGAACGGCACCCTGTACCAGAGCACCGAGGTGTTCCGTTTCTTCAAGCAGCGCCTGGGCGCCGACAGCGCCGCCGTGGTCGCCTACAACCAGGCCGACTCGGCCCGCTACGCCGGACAGCTCAAGGCGGGGCTGGAGGCGGAGGGCTACCGGGTGCTGCTCCAGACGGTGGACTTCGCGCTGCCGAACTTCCAGGCGGTGGCCGCGGCCGTGCGCGCCGACGGCTCGCAGCTGCTGTTCGACGCGATGGACTCGCGCGGGAACGCGGCGCTCTGCCGGGCGCTGGACGAGGCCGGGGTGTCGGTCGCGGCGAAGGTGACCACGGTGCAGAACTGGTCGGAGTCGGTGCGCACCGACTACGCCGCCTCGCCGAACTGCCGCAACGCGCTCTGGGCGACGTCCTCCAGCCAGAACTACGAGGACGAGCGGCACCCGGCCGTGCACGACTTCCGCGCCGCGATGGCCCGCTCCTACCCGGACCGGGCCGACCGGCTGTCCGCGTGGGAGCTGGAGGGCTGGGCGGGCGCCCAGTGGCTCGCCGACGCCCTGGACTCCTGCGGCGCCGCACCGACCCGGGTCTGCGTCGAGGCCTTCCTGAACCGCGCCGAGCCCTACGACGCGCACGGGCTGATCCTGCCCGCGTCCTTCGTGCCGCAGCCGCCGCCGAGCGGGCCCACCCGGGCCTGTCTGAACGTCGCCCGCTGGCAGGACTCCGCCGGGGGCGGGCGGGGCGGCTGGGTCACCCAGGTGCCGGCCATGACCACGGACTGCTTCGACGTGCCGCAGCTGCCGTACCGGCCGTGACCGACGGCGGGTCCCGTGGCCGACGGCGGGGCCCGTGGCCGAAGACGGGTCCCGGCGAGGGGCGGACGCGTCCTAAGGGAGCCGCTCCACCATCACCATCGCCGCGTCGTCGTCCAGCCGGCGGCCGACGTGTGCCAGCAGGTCGCGGCGCAGGCGGCTCAGCAGGACGCCGGGGCGCTCGGCCTGCCAGGCGGTGACCCGTTCGGTCAGCGGGTAGAAGCGGCGCTGGGCGTCCCGGGCCTCGATCACCCCGTCGGTGTAGATCAGCAGCCGGTCGCCCGGGTGGAACGGGAAGGTCTGCACCTGGTACGAGACCGGGGCGAGTTCGCCGAGGCCGAGCGGCGGTGCCGGGTTGCGGGTGGTGAGCGTGGTGACGCCGTCCGGGCGCAGCAGCAGCGGGGGCGGGTGGCCGCAGTCGATGAGGTGGACGTGCGAGCCGTCGTCGGGGATGTCGATCAGCACGGCGGTGATGAAGGACTCGCCGCCCTCGTCCGGCGCCTCCTCGGCCGGGCGCTGGTGCCGGGAGCGTTCGGCCCGCCGGGCCTCGGCCAGCTGGGCGAGGTCCCAGCAGACGCTGCCGTCCAGGTACTCGGCCAGGCCCGGCAGGTCGGCGTGCAGGTGGGCGGCGGCGCGGAAGGCGCCGAGCAGCAGGGCCGCGTCGCCGAGCGAGGACAGCCCCTTGCCGCGGACGTCGCCGACCAGCAGCCGGGTGCCGTCGGTGGTCCGGGCGGCCGCGTACAGGTCGCCGCCGACCTGGGCCTCGGCCTCGGCGGCCAGGTAGAAGGAGGCCAGGTGCAGTGGTCCGATCCGCTCCGGCAGCGGGCGCAGCAGGACCCGCTGGGCGGCCTCGGAGACCGAGCGCACCCGGGCGAGCTCGCGTTCGTGCCGGTCGCGCAGCACCCGCAGGCCGACGATCAGCGCCGAGACGACCACCTGGGCGCTCAGCTGGGTCTCGATGTTGGCGCTGGTCAGGCCGTCCCGGACGGCGCCGATGGCGGTGAGCGCGGCGAGGGCCAGCAGGGCGACCCCGGCGGTGGCCCGCGGGCCGGCGAAGGAGGCGGTGAGGGCCGGGGCGACGATCAGCAGCGGGCCGAGGTGGATCGACGGCGGGGAGAGGATGTCGACGACGGTGATCACGACGATCAGTGCGAGCGGCAGTGCCGTCATCACTCGGCGGTCGGGTCGCCAGGAGCGGCGGCGGGCGCGGGGACGGGGGTCATCGGGACGCTGCCGGAGGGGCACCTCTCCTCTGTACACCGTGGGGGCGGTGGGGCGCACCCCGGGGCGGGCGGGGCCGGGGGCGGAGGCGCTGGTGAGGAGGGGCCGGCGAGAGGCCGGAGAGGGGGGCCGGCGAGGGGGGCCGGGGCGCGGGTGCGGGCCCGGTCAGTCCTCCTGGCCGTAGCGGGCCAGGTACGCGGCGAAGCGGGCGACGTCCTCGTCGGACCATTCGGTGAAGCGGGCGGTGAAGGCCGTCCGGCGCTGCTCGTTGGCGTCCCGCAGCAGGGTGAGGCCGCCCTCGGTGGCGCGCAGGATCTGGCCGCGCTGGTCGTCCGGGTCGGTCTCGCGGCGCAGCAGGCCGAGCTTCTCCAGCGCGGTGACCTGGCGGCTGACGGTGGACTTGTCGAGCATGAAGTACGCGGCCACGTCGGCGGCCCGGCAGCCGCCGCGCTCGGTGATCAGGTCGAGGATGCTGTACGTGACCAGGGAGAGGTCGGGGTGCAGCTGGGAGGCCTTGTGCCGGGCACGGCGGGCGAAGGCGGTCAGCTCGCGCTGGATGGTGTCGATGGACGACTCGCGGCCGGGCACGGCGTTCCTACCTCCTCGGGATTTGTTGCACTATACAACGGATTTACCCCGGGGTCGCGCGTCTCTCCGCCGCCGGGCCGCCGTTCGCGGGGTCCGGCGGGTCCTGCCCTACCCGCCCTGCCTGCCAGGCGCGGGCCGCCGCGATCCGGCGGGTCGCACTCGGGTGAGTGGCGAACAGTAGCTCAAGCAGCCTCGGCGGGTCGACATCCGAGACGTTCACCACCGCCAGTCTGCGCTGCATCGCCACGAACTGCTCGGCGTCCCCGGTCAGTTCGAGGGCGTGCCGGTCCGCCCTGGCCTCGATCCGGCGGCTCACCGCACACTGCACCGGCCCCGACAGCGCGCCGATCAGCGCCGCCGACGCGGCCAGCAGGGGCAGCGCCCGGGGATCCGCCGCGTCCGCGGCCCCGGCCGCCGCCAGCAGCGGCCGCCAGTTCGCCAGCAGGCCCAGCAGTACCACCGCCACTGCGGCACCCAGCGCCCCGAGCGCCGTACCGACCGGCACGTCCCGGTGCTTGACGTGCCCCAGTTCGTGCGCCACCACCAGCTCCACCTCGCGCGGCTCGGCCGCCGTCAGCAGGGTGTCGTACGCGACGATCCGACGGGTCGCGCCGAACCCGGAGACGTACGCGTTCAGTGCGGTGGTCCGCCGGGAGGCGTCCGCCACCAGGACGTCCCGCACCCGCACGCCGTCCCGCTCGGCCAGCGCCAGCAGTGCCGTCCGCAGCTCGCCCGGCGGCATCGGGGTGAAGCGGTTGAACACCGGCTCGATCAGCAGCGGGTGGAGGAAGGACAGCGCGGCCGTCAGCAGCGCCGCCGCCCCCGCCGCCGGGAGCCACCAGTGCCGCGGGGACCACCCGGTCAGCGCGAACAGCCCGAGCACCAGCGGCAGGACCAGCAGCAGGGTCAGCCCGAGCGAGCGCACGGCGTCCAGCGCCCAGCCCGCCCAGCCCTGGGTCACCAGGCCGAACCGGGCCCGGACGGCCCGCGCCCCCGCCCCGAACGGCAGTTGCAGCGCCTGGCCCAGCACCACCAGGGCAGCCGCGCCCGCCAGCACCCCGGCCGTCCGGGAACCGCCGAACCAGCGGCCGGTGGCGGTCACCAGCGCGGCACCGGCCGGGGTCAGGCCCAGCACCAGGGTCAGCGCCAGGCCCGCCAGGCGGCCGCCGAGCGCCCACGGCAGCTGGGCGCGGCGCAGCGCGCGGCCGCGGGCGCGCTCGGCGGGGGTGAAGTCGGGTGCGGGGGTCGCGCCGGGGGTTGGGGCTGGCGCTGGGGTGGGCTCGGGCGTCGTCATCGGCGGGGTGGCTCCGGCGGGGGTGAGGGTGGGCGGGTCCAGCATGTCCTACCGCAGGCGGCGGGCGCCCACGCGTCGCGCGCGTTCGCGCGGGGTCGTCGCTTGTCGGCCCGCTGGTGTCCTCCTGTGTCCGGAATGTTGTGGATGCGGGCACAAGCGGTGCCGATTCGGTGGCGTAGGCTGACCGCTTGCATCGACCTCGGGGGGAACCACTCATGCGCCGTGCCGCGGCTGCCGTCGCCGTGCTCGTCGGCCTGACCGTCGCCACCGCCTGCGGGCCGGACGACCCGGCACCCGGTTCGGCGTCGACCGCCCCGTCCGCCGCGGCGCCCCCGGCCTCCGCCGCCGCGACCACCGGTACGGCCCCCGCAGCCGCCCCCACCAAGGGCGGCGCGCCCCGCCCGGACGGCACCATCACCGTCGCCTTCGCCGGAGACGTCCACTTCGAGGGCCGGACCGAGCCCCGGCTGTCCGTCCAGCCGCCCGAGCAGGCCCTCGGCCCGATCTCCCGCACCCTCGCCGACGCCGACCTCTCCGTGCTCAACCTGGAGACCGCGATCACCGGGCGCGGCGCACCCGAACCGAAGACCTACACCTTCCGCACCACGCCCAAGGCGCTGTCCGTGCTCAAGGACTCCGGCGTGGACGTCGTCTCGATGGCCAACAACCACGCCGTCGATTTCGGCGCCGACGGCCTCACCGACACCCTGGCCGCCAAGGACTCCTCGCCCGTCCCGGTGATCGGCGTCGGGCACAACGCCAAGGAGGCGTACGCCCCGTACGTGACCACCGTGCGCGGGGTGAAGGTCGCGGTGGTCGCCGCCAGCCAGGTCGAGGACATCACCAACCAGAAGTGGCGGGCCGGCGCCAACAAGCCCGGCATCGCCTCCGCCCTGGACGTCCCCGCGCTGGTCGCGGCCGTGCAGGCGGCCAAGCAGCAGGCCCCGGTCGTCCTCGTCTACCTGCACTGGGGCGAGGAGGGCAAGGCCTGCCCGACCGCCGCCCAGACCGCCGTGGCCAAGAAGCTCGCCGCCGTCGGCGCCTCCGCGGTGGTCGGCACCCATGCCCACACCATGGTCGGCTCGGGCATGCTCGGCAACACCTACATCGGGTACGGCTTCGGCAACTTCCTCTGGTACGGCACCTCCAACTACGCCTTCTCCAACGAGACCGGCGTCACCACCCTCACCCTCGCCGCCGACGGCAAGGTCAAGGGCGAGGCCTTCGCCCCGGCCACCATCGACGACAAGGGCATCCCCCAGCCGGTCACCGGCGCCGCCGCCGAGGCCGCCCTCAAGCGCCGCGACGGCCTGCGCGGCTGCGCCGGACTCACCCCGCCCCCGGCCGCCCACTGACGACGGCCGTCCACCGGCGACGGCCGTCCACCGAGACGGCGGTCCGTACATCAACGGGTGAGCGGTCAACTGGAACTGACCACCCGTAGAGCATCGTTGCGACGCCCGGTCGAGGGCGGCATCGACGCGAACCCCTTAGGGCCCGCATTCGGACTCCCGCAGACGGGAGTCCGAAGGCGGGCCCTGGAGCCCCTGAGGCCGCTCGTCCCGTCGTCGGGGCGGGCGGCCTCTTCGCGTGCCCGGGCGGATCGGGACGCAGCAGGACGGCCGGGCGGATTGACGACGGCCCAGGTGTCGGAATCTGTCGAACGGGCTATCGGCGTAGGCGAACAGATGTGTTAGGTTAGGCTTGCCTAACATTGCTGGTCGGAGGGGAAGTCCTGTGGAACGGTCCGAATTCGCCGGTGTCGTCGCGATGGTCACCGGGGCCGGACAGGGCATCGGCGCGGCCGTGGCCCGGGCGCTGGTCGCCGAGGGAGCCGTCGTCGCGGCGGTGGACCGGGAGGCCGGCCCGCTCGCCGGGGTCGCGGCGGAATCCGAGGCGCTGCACCCGTACGCCCTGGACGTCTCCGACGCCCGAGCGGTCGACAGCGCAGTAGAATTGATGGAGCGTCAACTCGGCCCGATCGGCGTACTGGTGAACGTCGCCGGAGTGCTGCGACCCGGCCCGGTCGTCGAACTGTCCGACGCCGACTGGGCGGAGACCTTCGCCGTCAACAGCACCGGGGTGTTCCACACCGGCCGGGCGGTCGGCCGCCGGATGGCCGAGCGGGGGCGGGGCGCCGTCGTCACCGTGGGCTCCAACGCCGCCGGGGTGCCGCGGGCCGGGATGGCCGCCTACGCGGCGTCCAAGGCGGCGGCCACCATGTTCACCCGCTGCCTCGGCCTGGAGCTGGCCCGCTCCGGGGTGCGCTGCAACGTCGTCTCGCCCGGGTCGACCGACACCCGGATGCAGCGCGGGCTGTGGGGCGAGGACGCCGAGGCGGCCGAACAGCGCGTGATCGAGGGCGACCTGGCGGCCTGGCGGGTCGGCATCCCGCTCGGGCGGATCGCCGAGCCCGCCGACGTCGCGGAGGCCGTGCTCTTCCTGGCCTCCGACCGGGCCCGGCACATCACCATGCACGACCTGTACGTCGACGGCGGCGCGACCCTGCGCGCCTGAGGCACCCCCGGGCATCCGCCGACCGCAGACCGTAGACCCGTCCCAGACTGGAGAGACCACCGTGACCACGGTGCACCACGCCCCGCCGACCCCCACCGACGGCGGCCCCGACCGAACCGCCATCGGCGCGGCCAGCGGCCTGCTCGGCCAGTACCGGGCCGCCGACGACGAGGCGTTCCTCGCCTCACCGACCCGCACCCTGCTCGCCGCGGGCGTGCACGCCCGGGTGCCGCAGGACGCCCGCCCGCTGCCCGTCCGGGTCGCCGAGACGCTGGCCGGGGCACGCCGCGACGGGGTCGAACGGCCCCTGGTGGTCGGTGCGGTGGCCTTCGACCACGGCGGCCGGGACGAACTCGCCGTCCCCGCCCGGGTCCGGTCCGCCGGGGCGCTGCGCGACGACCCGCTGATCGCGCTGCCCGCGCCGCGGGCCGCGCAGGCCGGTTGGCGGATCCGCTCGGTCCCGGAGCCGGAGGCGTACGGTGCGGGCGTCGCGGCGGCCGTCGAGCGGCTGCGCGGCGGGGAGTTGAGCAAGGTGGTGCTGGCCCGCACGCTGGAGCTGACCAGCGACCGGCCGCTCGACCTGCCGGCCGTGCTGCAGCGCCTGGCCCGGCGCGACCCCGGCGGCTACACCTTCGCCGTCCCGGCCGGCGCCGGCAGCACCCTGATCGGCGCCAGCCCCGAACTCCTGCTCTCCCGCCGGGGCACGGCCGTGCTGGCCAACCCGCTGGCCGGCTCGGTGCCGCGCAGCGAGGACCTCGGCGAGGACGTCCGGCGCGCCGCCGCGCTGCTGGAGTCGCCCAAGGACCTGCACGAGCACGCCGTGGTGGTGGACGCGATCCGCGCGGCGCTGGCGCCCTACTGCCGGAACCTGGACGTGCCGGAGCGGCCCACCCTGGTGCGGACGGCGGCGATGTGGCACCTGGCCACCACGATCAGCGGTGAGCTGGCCGACCCGGCCGTCTCCGCCCTGGAGCTGGCCTGCGCGCTGCACCCGACCCCGGCGGTCTGCGGCACGCCGACGGACGTCGCCCGCCGGGTGATCGGCGAGATCGAGCCCTTCGAGCGGGGCCTGTACACCGGCATGGTCGGCTGGGGCGACGAGAGCGGCGACGGCGAGTGGGTGGTGACCATCCGCTGCGCGCAGGCGCAGGACCGCACGCTGCGGGTGTACGCGGGCGCCGGGGTGGTCGAGCAGTCCCGGCCGGAGGCCGAACTCGCCGAGACCAGCGCCAAGTTCCGCACCTTCCTGGAGGCCGCGGGGGTGGCGCTGTGACGCCCCTGGACGAGGTGCTGGACGGATTCACCCCGTACCCGGCCGACTTCGCCGAGCGCTACCGGGCGGCCGGCCACTGGCGCGGCGAGACCTTCGGGCGGATGCTGCGCGAGCGCGCCGCCGCGCACGGCGACCGGATCGCCGTGGTCGACCCCGGCGGCCACTCGGTGGCGGCGGGCGAGCGGCGCTGGACGTACGCCGAACTCGACCGCCGGGCCGACCGGATGGCCGCCGGGCTGCTCGCCCGCGGGCTCCGGGCCGGGGACCGGGTGGTGGTCCAACTGCCCAACGCCGCCGAGTTCTTCGAGGTGGTCTTCGCCCTGTTCCGGATCGGTGCGCTGCCGGTCTTCGCGCTGCCCGCGCACCGCTACGCGGAGATCTCGCACTTCTGCGCGTTCACGGGCGCCGTGGCGTACGTCGTCCCGGGCGTCGAGGGCGGCTTCGACCACCGCGAACTCGCCACCCGGGTACGGGAGGAGAACCCGGACCTGCGGCTGGTGCTGGTGGCCGGCGAGGACCCGGGCGAGCACCTGCGGCTGGCGGACGTGCCCTGCGACGGCCCCGGACCCGCGCGCGAACCCGAGCCCGGGGACGTCGCGTTCCTCCAGCTCTCGGGCGGCAGCACCGGGGTGCCGAAGCTGATCCCGCGCACCCACGACGACTACATCTACTCGCTGCGCGGCTCGGTCGAGCTGTGCGCGCTGGACGGGCGCAGCGTCTACCTGTGCGTGCTGCCCGCCGCCCACAACTTCCCGCTCAGCTCGCCCGGTTCGCTCGGCACGCTGTACGCCGGCGGCCGGGTGGTGCTCTGCCCGCAGCCCAGCCCCGAGACGGCCTTCCCGCTGATGGCGCGCGAGGGCGTCACCGTCACCGGGCTCGTCCCGCCGCTCGCGCTGCTGTGGCTGGACGCCGTGGAGCGCGGCGCCCGCGGCCACGAGAGCCTGGAGGTGCTGCTGGTCGGCGGCGCCAAGTTCAGCGAGGAGGCGGCCCGGCGGGTCGGCCCGGTGCTGGGCTGCACGCTCCAGCAGGTGTTCGGGATGGCCGAGGGTCTGGTCAACTACACCCGGCTGGACGACCCGGAGGAGCTGATCGCCACCACCCAGGGCCGGCCGATCTCCGCCGACGACGAGGTCCGGGTGGTCGACGACCAGGACCGCGACCTGCCCGACGGCACCACCGGGCACCTGCTCACCCGCGGCCCGTACACCATCCGCGGCTACTGGAACGCCCCCGGGCACAACGCGGCGTCCTTCACCGCGGACGGCTACTACCGCACCGGGGACCTGGTCCGCCGGCTCCCCAGCGGCCACCTGGTGGTCGAGGGCCGGGCCAAGGACCAGATCAACCGGGGCGGCGAGAAGGTCGCCGCCGAGGAGATCGAGAACCACCTGCTCGCCCACCCGGCCGTGCACGACGCGGCGGTGGTGTCGATGCCCGACCCGTACCTCGGCGAACGCACCTGCGCGTACGTCGTGCTCCGTGCCGAACACCGCGAACAGCCGCCGAAGGGCGTGGAGTTGAAGCGCTTCGTGCGCGGGCGCGGACTGGCCGAGTACAAGGTGCCGGACCGGGTGGAGTTCGTCGACGCCTTCCCCGCCACCGGGATCGGCAAGGTCAGCAAGAAGGACCTGCGGGCCGCCATCGCGGCCTCCCTCCCCGCATCGTGACAGCCCCCCGTCTACCCCCCATCACCCCCGTGAATCCGAGGAGTTCGACCATCGTGGGCCTGCCCCGCATTCCCTCCTACCCGCTGCCCACCGCCGGGGAGCTGCCCGCCAACCGGGTCTCCTGGACGGTGGACCCGGCCCGCGCCGTGCTGCTGGTGCACGACCTGCAGAACCACTTCCTGGACGCCTTCCCGGGCGACGCCGCGCCCCTGCCCGAACTCCTGGACAACGTCGCCGCGTTGACCGCCGCGGCCCGCGCGAGCGGGGTGCCGGTCCTCTACTCGGCGCAGCGCGGCGGGCAGAGCCCGGCCGAACGCGGACTCCAGCAGGACTTCTGGGGCCCCGGCATCCCCGACGACCCGCGCGCCACCGCGGTCGCCGACGCCGTCGCCCCGGCCGAGGGCGACACCGTCCTCACCAAGTGGAAGTACAGCGCCTTCGTGCGCACCGAGTTGGAGCAGCTGCTGCGCGAGCAGGGCCGCGACCAGCTGGTGATCACCGGGGTCTACGCCCACATCGGCGTGCAGGCCACCGCCTGCGACGCCTGGATGCGGGACGTCCGGGCCTTCGTGGTGGCCGACGCGGTCGCCGACTTCGGACCGGACGAGCACCGCGCCGCACTGGAGTGGATCGCCGGGCGGTGCGGGGCGGTCACCACCGCGGACGTCGTACGCGCGGCGCTGGACGGGACGGACGGGAAGTGACGGGCGTGGACGCGACCGGTTTCACGGTGGAGCGGATCCGGGGCGAGGTCGCCGACCTGCTCGGCGAGGACCCGGCGGACATCCCGCTGGACGAGAACCTGGCCGACTGGGGGCTGGACTCGATCCGGCTGATGACCCTGGCCGAGCGCTGGCGGGCCGAGGGCGCCGAGGTGGAGTTCGTACGGCTGGCGGAGCGGCCGTCCGTCGAGGCCTGGGCCGAACTGCTGGGCGTGGCCTGATGGAGGCGGTCGTACGGGAGGCGGGCGCGGGCCCGGCCGGCGCGGGGGGCCCTTCCGTGGAGGAGGGCCCGGCCGGGCTGCTCGCGGCGGAGGGGCTGGTCCTGCCGGAACCGGTGCGGTCCGGTCCGGCGGTCGAGTACCCGGCCACCACCGTGGTCGGCCCGGTCGAGGCCCAGGCGGCCCGGACGCCGCAGGCGCCGGCGCTGGTGCTCGCGGACGGCGGGGTGGTGACGTACCGGGAGCTGAACGCCTCGGCCAACCGGCTGGCCCGGGCCCTGGCCCGGCGCGGCGCCCGGCCGGGTGCGGTGGTCGGGCTGACGCCCGCCGGCCGTCCGGAGGAGCAGCTGACGGCGGTGCTCGCGGTGGCCAAGTCCGGTGCGGCGTGGCTGTCGTTGGACCCGGCGGACCCGCCCGGGCGGCGGGACTGGCTGCGCGCCGAGAACGAGCTGGTCTGCGTGCTGGGGGAGGGGGCACCGGGTGCACCGGGCGGCCTCGACACCACCGGCGAGCTGGACACCGACCCGCCGCGCGCGCTCACCCCGCAGCACCTGCTCAGCGTCGGGTACGGCCCGGGCGGGCGCCCGGCCGCCGTCCGGCTGACCCACGCCGAGGCGGACCGGCGGGTGCGCGAGCTCCAGGCCGCCCACCCGCTCGGGCCGGGCGACCGGGTGCTGCAACTGCGGCTGCCGCACTGGGGCTTCCTCTGGCCGCTGCGGACGGGCGCGGCGGTGGTGCTGGCGGGCGGCGGCTGACGGATGACAGCGAACAACTTTCAGCGAACAGATGATGAAAGATGAAATCTGTTCGCTGAAAGTTGTCATCTGTTATCTGTCGGCTGTTGTCCGTCAGCTGTCAGTCATCAGCCGTTGGCCGTCAGCTGTCGGCCGCCCCCCGCCGCCAGGTCCATCGCCGTCCATGCCATCGCCACCGCGCCGTCCAGCAGGGCCCGTTCGGCCTCCGCCCCGAGCGCGGCCTCGGCGAAGGCCGCCTCGTGCGGTGCGCAGGAGCCCCCGGTGATGTCCAGGACCGGATGGATGGAGGGCACCACGTGCGAGACGTTCCCCATGTCCGTGCAGGCGAACGGCGCGCGCTCGACCGGTTCCGGCCGGCCCAGCGCCGCCGCGTTGGCGCGCCAGTGGGTGAGCAGGGCCGGGTCGGAGCGCATGTCCAGGTAGTCCGGCTCGGGCCTGGTCAGCTGCACCTCGCAGCCGGTGGCCAGCGCCCCGGCCCGGAAGCAGTCCTCGACCCGCGCCCGCAGGTGGGCGAGGTCCTCGGCCGCCGAGGCGCGGATCTCGTACTCGGCGCTCGCGCTGTCGGGGATCAGGTTCGGGGCCGTCCCGGCCGCGGTGGTGATGCCGTGCACCCGCCACTGGGGCGGGAGTTGCTGCCGCAGCAGCCCGAGCGCGACCTGCGCGACGGTGAGCGCGTCGGCGGCGTTGCGGCCCTCGTGCGGGTTGAGGCTGGGGTGGGCGGCGCGCCCGGTGTAGCGGACGGACAGGGTGCCCAGAGCGAAGGAGCGGAAGTCGGCGACCTCGACCGGGCAGGGGTGCACCATCATCGCCGCGTCCACCCCGTCGAAGGCTCCGGCCTCCAGCAGCAGGGCCTTGCCGGCCCCGCGCTCCTCGGCCGGTGCGCCGATCACCCGTACGGTGAGCCCGAGTTCGTCCGCGTACGGGGCGAGCCCGAGCGCCGCGCCGACGCCGGCGGCGGCGATCAGGTTGTGCCCGCAGGCGTGCCCGAGGCCGGGGAGGGCGTCGTACTCGCAGACCAGCGCGACGGTGACCGGCCCGCTGCCGAGGCTCGCGGTGAACGCGGTGGCCAGGCCGTGGGCGGGTGCGGTGACCGAGTAGCCGTGGGAGCGCAGCAGTTGGGCGCACCAGGCGGCCGCCCGGTGCTCCTCGAAGGCGGTCTCGGGGTGGGCGTGGATGCGGTGGCTGAGCGCCAGCAGGTCGGCCGTGTGCGCGTGGACGCGTTCGCGGACGGCCTGCTTGGCCGCGCTCGGCGCCTGGTTCTCGGGCTGATTCCGAGGCTGGGTCATGGGCGTCTCCGGGATGTCAGGGGCGCGGCCGCACGAGGCCGTTGACCAGATCGTATGAAGTTAGATTAGGCTAACCTAAGTAAGGCGTTCCGGACCCCCCGAGGAGCTCTCCGCACCATGCCCGCCGTCGAAACGCAGCCCGTCGATCAGCAGCCCACCGGGGCCCGGTCCGCCGACGTCCCGCTGCTCGCCGCCCAGGCCGCCGTCTGGTACGCCCAGTCGCTCGACCCCGCCAGCCCGGTCTACAACACCGGCGACGCCGTCGAGATCACCGGACCGCTCGACGAGGAGGCCTTCGAGGCGGCCCTGCGGCAGACGGTGGACGAGGCCGAGGCCCTCGGCGCGGTCGTCGTCACCGGCCCGGACGGCACCCCGCACCAGCGCCTGACCCCCGGTCACCGCTGGCCGCTGCACCGCCTCGACCTGCGGGCCGCCGAGGAGCCGTCCGCCGAGGCCGAGGCCTGGATGCGCGCCGACCTCGCCCGCCCGGCCGACCTCACCACCGGCCCGCTGTTCACCCAGGCGCTCATCCGGCTCGCCGACGACCAGCGGATCTGGTACCGCCGGATCCACCACCTCGCCGTCGACGCCTACGCGTTGACCCTCCTCGGCGACCGCGTCGCCGCCCACTACACCGCCCGCACCACCGGCGCCGACCCCGGCCCCAGCCCCTTCGCCCGCCTCGCCGAGGCCGCCGCCGAGGAGGCCGCCTACCGCGCGGGCGAGGACTACCGCACCGACCGCGCCCACTGGTCCGCCCACCTCGCCGGCACCGACGCCCCGGCCGTCCTGCCGGGCACCCCCGCCGCGCACCCCGGGGCCGCGCACCCCGGGGCCGCGCACCCCGGGGCCGAGCACTCCGGGCCCGAGCGCTCCGGGCGCCCCGGGGCCGAGTCGACCCCGCTGCGGCTGACCGCCACCCTCCCCGCCGGAACCCGCGAGCGCCTGGAGCGTGCCGCCACCGCGGCCCGCGCCACCTGGGCGGAGCTCCTCCTCGCCGCCACCGCCGGCTACCTGCACCGCCTGACCGGCGCCCAGGACGTCCTGCTCGGCCTCCCGCTCGCCAACCGCCGCGGCCCCGCCGCCCTGCGCACGCCCGTCGCCGCCGCCAACGTGCTGCCGCTGCGCCTGGCCGTCCGCCCCGCCGACACCGCCGAGGACCTGCTGCGCCAGGTGGTCCGCGCCCTGCGCACCGCCCGCCGCCACCAGCGCTACCCGCTGGAGGACCTGCGCCGCGACCTCGGCCGCACCGGCGGACGCCGCGCCCTGTTCGGCCCGATGGTCAACATCAAGGCCTTCGAGGCCGACCTCGACCTGGCCGGCCTGCCCGGCGTGGTCCGCAACCTCGCCGCCGGACCGGTCGACGACCTCGCCGTGAACGTCTCGCCCGGCCCCGACGGCGGCCTGCGCCTGCTCCTCGACGCCGACCCGGCCCGCCACGGCGCCGACTCGCTGGCCGCCCACCGCGACGGCCTGCTGCGCTACCTCGACGCCCTCACCGAGCTGCTGCTCACCGACCCGACGACGCCGATCGCCCGGATCGACCTGCTGGACGCCGACGCCCTGCGCCGCGCCACCGAGGGCCGCACCGAACCCCCGGTCGAGCGGACCGTGCCCGAGCTGTTCTCCGCCCAGGCCGCCCGCACCCCGGCCGCCGTCGCCGTCCGCTGCGGCGAAACCGCCCTCACCTTCGGCGAGTTGGAGAGCCGGTCCGACCGCCTCGCCCACCGGCTGCGCGGCCTCGGCGTCCACGGCGGCGCGCCCGTCGCCCTCGCCCTGCCGCGCAGCGCGGACACCCTGGTCGCGATGCTCGCCGTGCTCAAGGCCGGCGGCGCCTGCGTCAGCCTCGACCTGGCCCACCCCCGGCAGCGGCTCGCCGCCGTGCTGGCCGACGCCCGCCCGGTCTGCGCCGTCGGCACCCCCGAGGCGCTCGCCGACCTCGACCTGCCGCCCGGCCTGCCCACCGTACGGCCGTCCGACGCCGAGGCCCCCGGTGCCACCGAGGCCCCCGGTGCCACCGCGGCCCCCGTCACCGCCGAGGCCCCTGAGGCCCCCGGGAGCCCCGAGGCGCCCCTGCCGGCCCCGCGCCTCCACGACGCCGCCTACGTGCTGCACACCTCTGGCTCCACCGGCCGCCCCAAGGGCGTGGTCGTCACCCACGCCTCGTTCGCCAACCTGCACGCCGGCCACGGCGAGGACCACATCGCCCCCGCCGTCCGCCGCACCGGCCGCGAGCGCCTGCGCATCGCCCACAGCGCCTCCTTCGCCTTCGACGCCTCCTGGGACCCGGTGCTGTGGATGGTCCACGGCCACGAGCTCCACCTGCTCGACGACGCCACCTACCGCGACCCGGCCGCCCTCGCCGCCCACCTCCACCGCGAGCGCATCGACTACCTCGACCTCACCCCCTCCTACCTCGAAGTCCTCCTCGCCGAAGGCGTGCTGGACGAGGACCGGCACCGCCCCTCGGTGCTCGCGGTCGGCGGCGAGGCGACCCCGCCCGCCCTCTGGCAGCGGCTCGCCGCCGTCCCCGGCCTGCACCCGATCGACCTCTACGGCCCCACCGAGACCACCGTCGACGCCTACGCCTGGACCCCGGGCCCGGACGGCGCCCCGACCGGCCGGGTGGTGCGCGGCTCCCGCGCCTACGTCCTGGACGGCTCGCTGCGCCCCGCGCCCGACGGCGTGACCGGCGAACTGTACGTGGCCGGTGCCTGCCTGGCCCGCGGCTACCTCGGCCGCCCCGACCTCACCGCCGAACGCTTCCTCGCCGACCCCTTCGGCCCGCCCGGCGACCGGATGTACCGCACCGGCGACCTCGCCCGCCGCCGCCCCGACGGCACCCTGGAGTTCCTCGGGCGCGCCGACGACCAGGTGAAGATCCGCGGCTTCCGGGTCGAACCCGGCGAGATCGCCGCCGTCCTCGCCCAACTGCCGGGCGTGGCCCAGGCCGTGGTGATCGCCCGGCCCGGGCCGCAGGGCAAACGACTGCTCGGCTACGTCGTCCCCGCCACCGGTGGACTCTCGACCGGTCAACTCCCCACTGGTACCGTCTCCGGCCCCGACCCCGAGGCCCTGCGCGCCGCGCTCGCCGCCCGCCTGCCCGCCCACATGGTCCCGGCCGCCGTCCTGCTGCTGGACGAACTGCCGCGCACCGCCCACGACAAGCTGGACCACCGCGCCCTCCCGGAGCCCGCCGCCACCACCCCCGGCGCGGCCGCCGCCACCCCGCAGGAGGAACTGGTCTGCGGGCTGTTCGCCGACGTCCTCGGCCTGCCCGCCGCACCCGGCCGGGAGGAGTCCTTCTTCGACCTCGGCGGCCACTCCCTGCTCGCCGGTCGGCTGGCCGCCCGGCTGCGCGAGACCTTCGCCGCACCGGTCGCCTTCGCCGACGTCTTCCGCCACCCGACCCCGGCCGCCCTCGCCGCCCTGGTCCGGCCCGCAGCGCAGGACGGGCCCCCCGAGGCCGGGCCCGCCGAACCCCGCCCGGCCCTGGTGCCCGCGCCCCGCACCGAGCGGATGCCGCTCTCGCCCGCCCAGCGCGGCCTCTGGTTCCTGCACCGGCTCGAAGGCCCCAGCCCCACCTACAACATCCCGCTCGCCCTCACCCTCACCGGCCCGCTCGACCGCGCCGCCCTCACCCTCGCCCTCGGCGACCTCACCGCCCGGCACGAAGTCCTGCGCACCGTCTACGGCGAGGAGCCGGACGGCACGCCGTACCAGCGGATCCTGCCGCCCGCGCCGGTCGAACTCCCGGACGTCGAGGGCGAGCTGTCCGAGGCCGTCCGGTACGCCTTCGACCTCACCGCCGAACCCCCGCTGCGCGCCACGCTGTTCGGCCACGGGCGCGAGCGGCACACCCTGCTCCTGCTGCTCCACCACATCGCCGGCGACGGCGCCTCCACCACCCCGCTGCTGCACGACCTCGCCGCCGCCTACACCGCCCGGCAGGCCGGGCGCGCGCCCGAACTCGCCCCACTGGACGTCCAGTTCGCCGACCACGTGGCCTGGCAGCGACAGCTGCTCGGCACCGTGGACGCACCCACCCCGCTCGCCGTACGGCAGACCGAGCACTGGCGCACCGCCCTGGCCGGCCTGCCCGACCAGCTCGACCTGCCCACCGACCGCCCCCGCCCGCCGCTGGCCGGACACGACGGCGCCACCGTCCCCTTCGCCCTCGGCGCCGCGGCGCACACCGCCCTCGCCGCGCTCGCCCGCGCCACCGGCGGCACCGTGTTCATGGCCGTCCAGGCCGGCCTCGCCGCGCTGCTCACCCGGCACGGCTGCGGCACCGACATCCCCGTCGGCACCCCGCTCGCCGGGCGCGAGGACGAGCGGACCGCCGCCCTGGTCGGCTACTTCGTCAACTCCGCCGTGCTGCGCACCGACACCGCCGGCGACCCGTCCTTCCGGGAGCTGCTCCGGCGCGTGCGCGGCACCGTGCTGGCCGCGCACGAGCACGCCGACCTGCCCTTCGACCGCCTGGTCGAGGAGCTCAACCCGGCCCGCTCGCTCGCCCGCCACCCGCTGTTCCAGGTGATGCTCGCCTGGCAGAGCCGCGCCGACGAACCCCTCGCGCTCGGCGGCGGCCTGACCCCCGAGATCGCCGCGATCCCCAGCGGCACCGCCAAGTTCGACCTCACCCTCAACGCGGGGGAGCGGCCCGGCGGCGGCATCGGCGGCTTCCTGGAGTACCGCACCGACCTCTTCGACCCCGCCACCGCGACCGCCCTCGCGGACCGCCTCACCCGGCTGCTCACCGCCGCCGCCACCGCCCCGGACACCCCGATCGGCCGGCTGCCGCTGATCAGCGCGGAGGAGCGCCGGCGCGCCCTGGTCGAGTGGAACCTCACCCCGTCCGCCGCAGCCGTGCCGACGGCGCCCGTGCCGGCGGCCACCGACCCGACCGCCACCGACCCGACCGCCACCGACCCGACCGCCACCCTGCCCGAGCTCTTCGAGGCCGCGGCCGCCGCCAACCCGCGTGCCGTAGCGATCAGTTGCGGCGACGACCGACTCGACTACACCGAACTCTCCGCCCACGCCGACCGCCTGGCCCGCCTGCTGGCCGCCCACGGCATCGGCCCCGGCACCATCGTCGCGCTCGCCCTGCCCCGCTCGGTCGACCTGGTCGTCGCCCTGCTCGCGGTCGCCAAGTCCGGCGCCGCCTACCTCCCGCTCGACCCCGACTACCCGGCCGACCGCCTCGCCTACATGCTGGCCGACGCCACCCCCGCCGCCCTGCTCACCGACCGGGCCACCGCCCCCCGGCTGCCCGTCCACGACGTCCCCCGACTCCTGGTCGACGGGCCGGAGTCGGCGCGGTACCCGGCCACCCCGCTCGCCCAGCACGAACGCACCCGTCCGCTGCGCGCCGAGGACACCGCGTACGTCATCTACACCTCCGGCTCCACCGGTCGGCCCAAGGGCGTGCCCGTCACCCACCGCAACGTCGCCCGGCTGTTCAGCTCCACCGACCACTGGTTCGGCTTCGACGCCCAGGACGTCTGGACGCTCTTCCACTCCTACGCCTTCGACTTCTCGGTCTGGGAGTTGTGGGGCGCGCTGCTGTACGGCGGCCGACTGGTCGTCGTCCCGCACCTGGTCAGCCGCGACCCGGCGGCCTTCCTCGACCTGCTCGCCCGCGAGCGCGTCACCGTGCTCAACCAGACCCCGTCCGCCTTCTACCAGCTCAGCGCCGCCGACCGCGACCGTCCCGGCAGCGAACTCGCCCTGCGCTACGTGGTGTTCGGCGGCGAGGCGCTCGAACTCGGCCGCCTCGACGACTGGTACTCCCGGCACCCGCAGGACGCCCCGACCCTGGTCAACATGTACGGCATCACCGAGACCACCGTGCACGTCTCGTACATCGCCCTCGACCGGGCGAGCGCCGCCGCGACCAGCAGCAGCACCATCGGCGTCAACATCCCCGACCTGCGGGTCTACGTCCTCGACCAGCACCTCCAGCCCGTCCCGCCCGGCGTCACCGGCGAGATGTACGTCGCCGGGGCCGGCCTGGCCCGCGGCTACCTCGGCCGCCCCGAACTCACCGCCACCCGCTTCGTCGCCGACCCGCACGCCGAGCTGTTCGGCGAGCGGGGCACCCGGATGTACCGCTCCGGCGACCTCGCCCGCCGCCGGGCGGACGGCGTGCTGGAGTACTTCGGCCGCGCCGACCAGCAGGTGAAGCTGCGCGGCTTCCGGATCGAACTCGGCGAGATCGAGGCCGTGCTGGCCGCCCACCCGGCCGTCGCCGACGCCGCCGTGGT
This sequence comes from Kitasatospora sp. NPDC059146, assembly GCF_042786665.1. NCBI lineage: Bacteria > Bacillati > Actinomycetota > Actinomycetes > Kitasatosporales > Streptomycetaceae > Kitasatospora > Kitasatospora sp. NPDC059146. Next base: position 40,108 of record NZ_JBHZCY010000059.1, read on the forward strand.
GGTCCGCGAGGACACCCCCGGCGACAAGCGCCTGGTCGGCTACGTCGTGGGCACTTCCCCCACGGCCCCCACCGCCCCCACTGCCTCCACCGCCCCCACCGCCCCCGCCACCCCCACCACCCCCGCCGCCTCGCCCGAGGACCTGCGCGCCCACGCCGCCGCCGAACTGCCCGCCCACATGGTGCCCTCCGCCGTGGTCCTGGTCGACCGGCTGCCGCTGACCGCCAACGGCAAGCTCGACCGCCGGGCCCTGCCCGCCCCCGAGGCCCCCGCCGCCGGAGCCGGCCGCCCGCCCCGCAGCCCGCGCGAGCAGCAGCTCTGCCAGCTCTTCGCCGAGGTCCTGGGCCTGGAGGCGGTCGGGGTCGAGGACGACTTCTTCGCGCTCGGCGGCCACTCCCTGCTGGTGGTCCGGCTGGCCGGCCGGATCCGCGAGGTGCTCGGCCTGGAGGTCGGCATCGGCGCGCTGTTCCAGGCCCCCAGCGTGGCCGCGCTCGACGCCGCCCTGTCCGAGGGCGCCCCCGGCGCCGACGCCCTGGACGTGCTGCTCCCGCTGCGCCCCACCGCCCCCGGCCGCCGGGCCCCGCTGTTCGCGATCCACCCGGCCGGCGGCCTCAGCTGGTGCTACACCGGCCTGATCCGCCACCTCCCGGCCGACGTCCCCCTCTACGGCCTCCAGGCCCAGGGCGTCGGCGCCGCCACCGTCGGCGAACCGCTGCCCGCGACCATAGAGGAGCTGGCCGCGCACTACGCCGACCGGCTGCGCGAGGTCCAGCCCGAGGGGCCGTACCGGCTGCTCGGCTGGTCCACCGGCGGGATCATCGCCCACGCCGTCGCCGTCCGGCTCCAGGAGCTCGGCCAGCGGGTCGAACTGCTCGCGATCCTGGACGCCTACCCGGCCGAGGGCTTCCGCGAACTGCCCGTCCCGGACCAGGCCGAAGCCCTGGAGGCGCTGCTCACCATGGGCGGCTTCGGGCCCGACGACCTCGCCGGGCAGCCGCTCGAACTCGACTCCGTCATCGAGCTGCTGGGCCGCGAGGGCAGCCCGCTGGCCGGGCTGGACCGGTCCACCGTGACGGCGCTCAACGAGATCTACCTCAACACCAACCACCTGGTGCGCGGCTACGACCACCGCCCCTTCCACGGCGACGTCCGGTTCTTCCGCGCCACCGTCGACACCATCGACGAGACCCTGGTGCCCGAACTCTGGGCCCCCTACGTGACCGGCCGGATCGACAACACCGACGTGGCCTGCTCGCACAAGGACATGACCCTGCCCGCCCCGATCGCGCACATCGCGAGCGTGATCGCCGACCACCTGGAGAACCCCGACCATGAGTGACGCCCCCGCCAACCCCTTCGACGCCGACGGCGAGTTCCTGGCCCTCGTCAACGGCCAGGGCCAGCACTCCCTGTGGCCCGCCTTCGCCGCCGTCCCGCCCGGCTGGGGCGTCGCCCACGGCCCCTGCGCCCGCCCCGACGCCCTCGCCTGGATCACCGCGCACTGGACCGACCTGTGACCCCTCCCGCCGTCGCGTCCCCGGCGCGCCCCCTGCTCGCGGGGCGCGCCGCCGTGGTCGTCGTGTACACCGCCGCGATGTGCATGAACGGCCTCGACTCGACCATCGTCAACCCCGCGCTGTACCGGATCGCCGAGGACTTCGGCCGGCCCGTCCCGGCGGCCAACTCCGTCGAGACCGCCTTCCTGATCGGCCTCGCCCTCGGCCTGCCGGTGGCGGGCTGGCTCGGTGACCGGTACGGCGTGAAGCGGGTCTTCCTCGGCGCGCTCGCCGTCTTCACCCTCGCCTCCGCACTCTGCGCCGCCGCCCCCGGCCTCGGCACCCTGGCCGCCGCCCGCGCCGTCCAGGGCGTGGCGGGCGGCCTGCTCACCCCGGTCGGCATGACCCTGCTGTTCCGCGCCTTCACGCCGGAGGAGCGCCCGCGCCTGGGCCGGATCCTGATCGTGCCGACCGCCCTGATGCCCGCCCTCGGACCGCCCCTCGGCGGCTTCCTCACCGAACACCTCTCCTGGCACTGGCTGTTCCTGGTCAACCTGCCGGTCGGCATCGCCGCCGTGGCACTCGGCCTGGCCGCCCTGCGGACCGAACCGGAACCCCCGGCCGGCCGCTTCGACACCTGCGGCTTCCTGCTCGCCACCCCGGGCCTCGGCCTGCTCACCTACGCCCTGGGCTTCGGCCCGGCGCACGGCTGGACGGCGCCCGCGGTCTGGCTCAGCGGGCTCGCCGGAGCCGCCCTGCTCGGGCTCGCGGTACGCAACCAGCTCCACTCGCCTGAACCGCTGGTGGACCTGCGGCTGCTCGCCGACCGCTCCTACGGCGCGGCGAGCTGGCTGGCGCTGCTCACCTCGGCCGGTCTGATGGGCGCCCTGTTCGTGCTGCCGCTGCTCTACCAGGCCGCCCGCGGCGCCACCGCCCTGGACGCCGGGCTCAGCGTCTTCCCCGAGGCGATCGGCCTGATGGCCGCCTCCCAGGTGGTCGACCGGCTGCTGCCCAGGCTCGGCCCGCGCCGCCTCGCCCTGCCCGCCCTGCTGCTGGCCGCGGCGATCCTCGCCGCCCTCGGCCTCGCCGAGAACCCCTGGGCCGTACGGGCGTTGATGTTCGCCGTCGGACTGGTGCTGGGCACTGCCGTGCTCACCGTCCAGATCGCCGGCTTCGCCGACGTCCCGCCGCCCGCCATGGGCAGGGCGATGGCCCTGTTCACCATTCTGCGCACCCTCGGCGGCGCCATCGGCATCGCCGCCACCGCCGCCCTGATCGGCGCCCTCGGCGACGGCGCCGACCCCGCCCCCTACCGGCTCGCCCTGGCCCTCACCGCCACCTTGGTCGCCGCCGGAGCCCTCCTCGCCCGCCGCCTCCCGGCCCAGGGCCCACCCCCGCCCCCGGAGGGCTGAGGGGCCCGGAACGCGGCTGCGCCGCAGGTCAGTCCTGGTGCATCATCGGGGGATGACGAACGCTGCCTCCTTCCGCGAGCCCGGCAACTGGCTCGGCGGGTTCTACGAACTGGCCATCGAGGTCGGCCCCACCGGTGACGACGACCGGCTGGCGGCCGCCCTCGCCGCCGTCTGGACCGCAGCGGGCGTCGAGGGCTGCGTCACCGGCCGGGACGCCGAACCCGAGGAGCAGCCGGAGGCCCCGTGCACCCTCGCCTCGCTGGCCGGGACCGGCCATCTCCAGGGCCGGGTCCGGCTGCCGGAGGGGCAGTTGGTGGTGTGCGGGTGCATGGTCGTCCGGGAGGAGGACGGCAGCGACTGGCTCGACTTCTACGTCCCGACCGGCGCCCTGGACGCGGCCGGGGTGCCGGCCCGGGCCGGTCTGATGTCCTACCGGTCGGCCGTCCTCGACGACTGGCTCGCCTCCGTCGCCACCGAGGCCCACCGCACCGTGTCCTTCCCCCTCGCCCTGGTCGGCTGGGAGGTCTCCGGCAGCACCGACGCCGCCACCCTCGCCGGCCGCCCACCGGCCCACCGCACCGTCGGCTACCTCCTCCCGCAGGGCGGCAGCCTCCATTACGCCCAGGCCAACGCCTGACCCCGGTCCGGCTGGAGGCTCGCCCGTCCGCTCGGTCCGCTGCCGTACGGTGGCCGGAAGTCGGTGCTGTCCGCAATCCCGACCTGACCTACCTGCCGGAGGGCGTCATCGACCTGGCAGGCCACACCATTCCGGCCGAGCTCGCGCTGATCGCGGTCGAGGTCGTCTCCCCGTCCAACCCCGAGAACGACTGGACGGGGAGGGTCCGGGACTACCCGCGGATGGGCTTCCCGCTCTATCTGATCATCGACCCGCGTCAGAAGACCGTCACCCTGTTCTCGGAGCCGAACCGCGACCGCTACCACACCCGTACCGAGCGGGAGTTCGGCGAGACGATCCGGATCCCCGAGCCGTTCGGCTTCGAGCTGGACCTGGCGCGGCTGGTCCCGTACCGGGACTGAGAGGGCTTCACCCGTTGGCGGGAACTTGGCACGGTGGTGCCGCGCGGCGGGCGGGGTGATACTGCATTGGGCTGACACCTTGCAAGCTGACGCCCGGACCCCGGGCCACCCCTTGGAGGTACTTGATGACCGTTTCGCTTCCCGAGCTGACCGGGGACTACGTCCTCGACCCCGCGCACTCCCGGATCGGCTTCGTCGCCCGGCACGCCATGGTGACCAAGGTGCGGGGCGCGTTCGGGCAGTTCGAGGGCACCGCGCACCTGGACGGCGCCGATCCGACGCGGTCGACCGGCCAGGTGGTGATCAAGGCCGAGAGCATCGACTCCGGAGTCGAGCAGCGCGACCAGCACCTGCGCACCAACGACTTCCTGGACGCCCCCAACTTCCCGGACATCACCTTCCGTTCGACCTCGGTCGAGGCCAAGTCCGACACCGACTACCGGGTCACCGGTGACCTCACCATCAAGGACACCACCCGCCCGGTGGCCATCGACTTCGAGTACACCGGCAACGCGGTGGACCCGTACGGCAACTTGCGGGTGGGCCTGGAGGGTTCGGTGACGATCAGTCGCAAGGAGTTCGGCGTGACCTGGAACGCGGCGCTGGAGGGCGGCGGCGTGCTGGTCGGCGACAAGGTGGTGCTGGAGTTCGACATCTCCGCGATCAAGCAGAGCTAGCGAGGCGGAGAGAGGCGAGGCGAGCCGGCGCTCCCTCCCGAACACCGTCCGGGAG
>NZ_JBHZCY010000059.1:44795-53506 GCF_042786665.1 Kitasatospora sp. NPDC059146
TGGTTTGTTTTTTTTCTACACCCGCCGGGGGTCCCCGGGGCCGGGCCTCCGCTCCCGGCGTCCCCCCCGGACGTACGACCGGTGCCGCGGCCCGGCCGCCCGCCCCCCCCCCCCCACCCCCGGCCGGGGGGGCCCCCCGACTCAGCTCCGAGCCGGAGCCGCTGCGGCTTCGGCTCAGCCGAAGAGGGTGTCGTGGACGGTGGCCATCCGCGCCTGGGCGGGGTGCCTCCTGACCCAGTCCGTGATGTTGTTCACCGCGACGTCGGTGTCGGTCTCCTTGCGGTAGTCCGAGAGCCGGGATCCGGCGATCACGCCGTTGACCCCGATCTCGCCGAGCATCCGTGCCGCGCAGTCGGCACCGTCGGGTGAGGAGCCCATGGTCCAGGCGAAGACGCCGGCGATGTTCCCCGCCTCACGGTTGGCGACGCTGTCCCTGAGCCCCGTGACCTTGTCGCCGTCGGTCTTCATGCAGGTCCCGGTCAACGTGGCGAAGACCGCCGAACCGTCGGTGGCGAACCGGTGCCTGGTGGGGATTCCGCCGCCCTCCCGGGAGAAGGTGTCGCGCACCTGCGCGTAGGTGCCGGTCACGGCCGTCGACTCCAGGGGGTCCAGGTTCTGCTTGAGTGCGTTCCAGGCGGCGTCACTGCTCGACGGGTAGGGCACCTCGTACATCACCCTGATCCCGGCGGCCAGCAGTTTGTCGCGGACCAGGCCTCGCAGTGCACTGATCTGGGCGGGCTGGTCGCCGTCGGTGGACGACTTGATGTCGACCCACACGGCCGCGAGGTTCTTGCCGCTGCGCCGGGCGTTGGCGAGTGCGTCGAATACCGCGCCGGTGCGTTTCCGCTTGATGTTGACCGGGTCGACGCTCTCCGACGCCGGGTTGCCGGGGTCGCAGGAGACCCACTGCCTGGTGCCGCCGCACGCGCCGGAGACGTTGAACGCGGCATCGACCTCGACGCCGTTGTAGCCGGCGGCGAGGGCGTTGTCGACCTGGTCGGCGGAGTTCAGGTTGTGGGCGAAGACGTAGATCGGGCGCGGGGGATGCGGGGCGGCCGGGGCCGAGGTCACGGGCATCGCGGTGAGGAGGACCGCGGTGATGCCGACCGTGGCGTGGCCGCCACCCCGGAGGCGGCGCAGGCTGCGGGAGACCCGCTCGGATCGTGCCATGAGAGGACACTCCTTCCTGAGGGTCATACGTCCTGTCCATGTCAATCTCGGGAGTGAGCGGCTCCGCGGGATGTGCCCGGCGGGATGTGACGCAACTATGCCGAGCGGTCGTCAGGCGTGCAAGACCACCGATGCGGGCCAGCCGTCAGCACCCGCGCCGGCCCACCCGGGCCGGCGTGACCGCCCGGCCCCTCAGTCGTTGGGGCAGAGGATCAGGTCGTCCAGCGCGTGCCGCCGCGGCCGGTCACCGAGTTCGGCGAGGGCGGCGCGGATGCGGTGCAGGTGGTCGACGGTGAGCTGGAGCGGGGGTTCGTCGGGCTGGTGGGTGGTGCGGATCGGGTAGTCGACGCCGGGTTCGCGGGTCATCTCGATGTGGCAGCCGAGGACGTACGTGACGGGCCGCTCCCGGGTGAACGCGATCAGGCGCTCGATGCTGCGGCCGAAGGCGGGCCAGTCGTCGATGTAGAGCCGGCCGGGGTAGACGGTGTCGCCGGTGAGCAGGAAGCCCGTCCACGGGTCGTAGTAGGTGACGGCGGCCGGGTGGTGGCCGGGGGTGGCCAGGCATTCCAGGACCCGTCCGCCGCCGAGGTCGACGCGGGCGGTGGCCTCCGGGTCGTGGTCGAAGCCGAAGTACGCCCAGGCGGTGGGCCGGTCGGCGCCGACCAGGGCGGTGTCCGGCCGGTCGGCGAACTGCCCGTCCCCCGCGACGTGGTCGCCGTGCGGGTGGGTGTGCAGGACCAGCAGCGGGTAGTGGTCGCGGGGGTTGCGGGCGAGCCACTGCGCGATCAGCCCGTCGACGGTCGCCCGGAGCGGGAAGTACGCGGGCTCGGCGGTCGCTCCGGTGTCGATGAGGACCGCCCGGTCCGCCCCGAAGAGCAGGAACAGGAACGGCGCCTCGTAGTGCACCGCCTTGTTCTGCCGCAGGATGACGGTGTTCTCGTCGTACGCGTAGGCCTGGATCTCCGGGTCCGTGTCGTGCTTCGCGGACGGCGAGCCGTGGATCCACGGCACGTCCAGCGGACGGGCGATCGGTGCGTCGGCGGCGGTCATGACGACTCCCTGGGTGCGTCGTCTTGGCGGGCCGGGTACGGCGCACATCTCGTCCGGGGCGGGCGCCGTCGCGCTGCCGCCCGTGACGCTAGCACGAGGCCCGGCCAGCGGCCTCAGCCGACGTGGCGAGGAACGTTTCGGGTGAACTCGATGAAGTCGGCCCAGGCCCCAGGGGCGAAGGCGAGTTGAGGGCCGGACTTGTCCTTGGAGTCGCGGACGTGGATTGTGCCCTCGGCGTGAGCGATCTCGATGCACGAGCCGCCCTCGCTCCCGCTGTGGCTGGACTTACGCCAAGTCAACTCGCTACTCACTGGTCCTCCACCAACGCGTTGATGAACTCGGCCGACTTCTCCGGAGTGAGAGCCTGCCGAAGGATCCTTTCATGGCGTTGACTCAGGAACTGCACCTTGTCGGTGTCCGCGTGGAGCATCCCGGCTGCTTGGCCCTCCTCGTAGGCGAGCCGCTCGTGTTCCGGCAAGTCCAGGAGAACGAACGGTCCTTCCAGGCCAGGGTGGAAACCGACCGAGGGAACGATCTGGATGGCCACGTTGCGCTGCCTGCCGATGACGAGGAGGTGCAGCAACTGCTCGACGTGGGCTTCCTCCGTGCTGAGTCGGCGGTGGAGGACGTTCTCCTCGATCACGAAGTTGAACGCCTTGCTCTGGACCTTCAGCAACTCCTGACGCTCAAGGCGAGCGGCCACCCGTACCGCAACGGTCTCGTCGTCCAGCGGGGGCCAGCGTCCGTCGATGACGGTCTTGGCTGTTGCGGCGGTCTGTAGCAAGCCAGGGAAGAGCTGGTTCTCGTACCAGTTGATGACCACCGCCTCCCCTTCGTTGCGAATGTAGTCCTCAGCGAATCGCGGATACTTCTCGGGCTTCAAGTAGTCCGCCCCTGCCAGCAGGATCCCCTTCGCGCCGCACATCTCGTCCGCCACCTGCAGCAGGTGCAGCGACGGCTTGCGCCGCCCGGCCTCCATCGATCGCAGGCTCTCGTAGCTGTAGCCGGCCTCGGTCGCCAGGGCCTCGCGGCTGACTCCGGCGCGGGCGCGCCAGAGCTTGAGCTGGTCACCGCAGTACTGCCATGACATCGGCGGCGGCGTGGCGGACGAGGACGCGTTCATCGCTGACCCCCCAGGTCACTCGGTGTGGGTTCCGACGCTACGTCCGCACAGGCGTCGGGGGTATGCGAATTGACCTAAACCGTCCTTGCGGGTGACCCCAGCAGGTGCGCCAGTCCGTCGGCGAGGCCGCCGCGCCAGCAGGCGTAGTCGTGGCCGCCGTTGAACTCCTGGTAGTGGAGGTCGTAGCCGCGTGCCGTGAGCACGTCGCGCAGGTGGCGGTTCTGGGTGAGGAGCATCCACTCCTGGAGGCCGACCTCGATCCAGAACCGGGCGTCCCGGTGGGGTTCGGCGGCGAAGCGGCGGGTGAGCCACTCGCTGCCGGCGTCGAACTCGGTCTCGTCGGGCCACCAGAAGGAGCCGGACTGGGAGAGGGCGTTGCCGAAGCGGTCCGGGCGCCGGAAGGCGGCGTAGGCGGCGGTGAGGCCGCCGGCGCTCTGGCCGGCGATGGCGGTCCGGCGCGGGTCGTCGGTGGCGTCGAACTCCGCTGCGGCCCAGGGCAGGAGGCGGTCGGCGAGGAGGTCGACGAAGGCCGGGTTGCAGCTCAGGTCGTCGGGGCGGCCGGGGCCCATGGTGTGCACCAGCAGGGCGACGGTGGGCGGGATCGCGCCGTCGGCGGTCAGGTTGTCGAGGGTGTCGCCGACGGAGAGCACCTCGCCCCACATCTCGCCGTCGAGCAGTACCGCGACCGGGTACGGGCCGAGGCCGGGTCCGTACCCGGCGGGGAGGTGGACGTCGACCCGCCGCCCGGCCACCGTGCGGGGGAGGGTGCGCCCGCGCGGTACGTCCTCGCGCCGCCGGACGTACGGCTGGGCGGGGGCCTGCGGCAGGCTGAGCACGGAGGCGGGGTGGCGGCCGTCGCGGGCGGGCAGGCGGGGTTCGCTGTCGCGGGGGTCGGGGCGGGCGTGGTCGAGGACGTGCAGCCAGTCGGCGCGGGTGGTGCCGGGGGGCGCGCCGTGGAAGGGGTGCAGCTGGTAGGAGGCGCGGTGGTCGGCGCGCAGCCGGTAGGTGATCTCCCAGCGGCCGCCCCGGCGTTCCATCAGGTGGGGGGTCAGGTCGCCGGCGTGCCGGTCCTTGTCGGTGACGGTGTGGACGAGGGCGAGCACGCCGTCGCAGTCCTGTTCGGTGGAGATGAAGGTGACCAGCCGGTACGCGGCGTCGTCCGGGTCGGGTGCGATCAGCGGGAAGGCGTTCAACGTCTGTCTCTCCAGGATCAGTTGGTACGGCGCCCGAGCAGCACCCAGAGCAGGAAGGGGCCGCCGAGCACGGTGGTGACGATGCCGACGGGGATCTCCACCCCGCCGATCAGCACCCGTCCGAGGGTGTCGGCGAGCACGACGAGCAGGGCGCCGGTGAGCGCGGAGCCGAGCACCGGCACCCGGGTCGGTCCGGCGAGCCGGGCGGCGAGTACGGGTGCGGCGAGGGCGACGAAGCCGACCGGCCCGCAGATCCCGACGGCGAGCCCGGCGAGGGCGACGGCGAGCAGCAGGCAGGCGAGCCGGACCCTCCCGGGGTCGACGCCCAGCGAGGCGGCCACGCTGTCGTCGAAGCGCAGCACCGCCAGCCACCGGGCCACCACCAGGGCGGTCGGCACCAGGACGGCGAGTCCGAGGAGCGCGGGCGTGGCGATGGCGTAGTCCCGGCCGTTGAGGCTGCCGGAGGTCCAGACGTACAGCGAGCCGGCGGAGTTGAGCGAGCGCCGGGCGAGGGCGACCTGGATGACGGCCGAGGCGAGCGCCGACATGGCGAGTCCGACGACCAGCACCCGGTAGCCGCGGGCGCCGAGCCCGCCGGAGACGAGGGTGACGACCAGGACGGCGGCCAGCGCGCCGAGCGGTCCGGCCCACCAGGCGCCGAAGGTGCCGGAGGCGGTGGCGGAGATCAGTACGGCGGCGGTGGCGCCGTCGTTGACGCCGAGGAGTTCGGGGGTGGCGAGCCGGTTGCGGGCCAGGGTCTGGGTGAGGCAGCCGGCGAGTCCGAGGGCGGCTCCGGCGGCGAGTCCGGCGACGATCCGGCCGAGGCGGAACTTCTGCACCAGCAGGACGTCCAGCCGCTCGCCGTAGCCGAACACGGCCTGGAAGGTCTTGCCGAGGCCGAGTTCGTTCTGTCCGGCGTGCGCGGAGACGACCACGACGGCGAGCAGGGCGGTGGCGAGGCCGAGTCCGGCGAGCAGCGGCCGGCGCGGCACCAGCACGGACCAGGCGCCGTACCGCAGGGCCGGGTCCGGCCGCGCCGGGCGCGGTTCGGCGCGCTGGACGGGCGGGGCCTCGGCGGCGGGGTCGCCGATCGCCAGGGCGGCGGAGCGGCGGGAGCGGACGATGGCGATCAGCGCGGGGGCGCCGACCAGGGCGACGATCACCGAGACCGGCGCCTCGAAGGGCCGGGCGACCACCCGGGCGAGCACGTCCGCGCCGGTGAGCACGGCGGCGCCGAACAGCCCGGCGAACAGGGTGAGTCGGCCGATCCGGGGCCCGGCGAGGGCGCGGGCCAGGAAGCCGGCGAGCAGGCCGAGGAAGGAGATCGGCCCGGCCAGGGCGACGGCCGAGGCGGTGAGCAGGGTGACGGCGGCGGCGACGGCGGCGCGGGTGGCGCCGGGGCGGTGGCCGAGGCCGCGGGCGAGGTCGTCGCCGAGGGCGAGGGCTGTGAGCGGCCGGGTGGTGAGCAGGGCGAGCAGGAAGCCGGCGCCGAGGACGGGGGCGAGTTGGCCCAGGGTCGTCCAGCCTTCCACCCCGGCCAGCGAGCCGAGCACCCAGACCCGGTAACGGTCGTATGCTTCGGGTGAGTTGACGATGAGCACGCCGGTGATGCCGCCGAAGGTCGCGCCGACGGCGGAGCCGCCGAGGACCAGCCGCATGGGGGAGCCGCCGCCCCGGCTGCCGGCGATCAGCAGGACCAGGGTGCTGGCGAGGACGGCGCCGCCGAAGGCGAAGGCGAGGTACCCGTAGGAGGTCTGCACGCCGAGCACGGCGATGCCGAGGACGACGCCGAGCGAGGCGCCCGCGTTGACGCCGAGCAGGCCGGTCTCGGCCAGCGGGTTGCGGGTGACCGACTGGAGCTGGGCGCCGGCGACGCCGAGGGCGGCGCCGACCAGCAGCGCCGTCAGGGTGCGGGGCAGCCGCAACTCGCCGACGACGAGGGCGAGTCGGCTGTCGGCGCGGGCGCCGTCGCGGTCGAGCAGGTAGTCCAGGACCCGTCCCGGCCCGACCTCGCCGGCGCCGACCGAGAGCGAGAGCGCGGTGAGCGCGAGCAGCACCGCGACCGCCCCGGCGGCGACCGGCCAGGCGCTGTCCCGGAGGGGGCGGGCCGGTGGGGGAGGGGCGCCGGGCGCGGTGACGGCGGGCGCTTCGGGGGCGCCCACTTGCGACGATGTCATAAGGTAAGGCTAACCTAATGGCCGGAGCGTCCCGCCGGCACCGCCGTCGTGCCGGGCTGCCCGGACGCCCCCAACTCCCGTACCACCCCCGCCCCGGAGGCACCCATGCCGTACGCCCAGAGCCCGCTCCACCCCGTCCGCCGCCGCGCGGCCCAGGCGCTGGCCGTCACCGGGGCGGCCGCCCTCCTGCTCACCGGGTGCGGCTCCTCCGGGTCCTCGTCCACGTCCGCGGACCCCTCCAACTCCGCGTCCGCCGCCCCGGGCAGCGCGGCGGACGCGGCCAACGGCGGCAAGCGCACCGTCAAGGACGCCACCGGCAAGGCCGTCGAGGTCCCCGCCGAGCCCAAGCGGATCGTCACCCTCACCCAGGAGGACCTCGACGCGGTGCTCGCCCTCGGCCTCAAGCCGGCCGGCATCACCAACGGCCAGGGGCTCAACGAGCCGCCCGCGTACCTCAAGGACAAGGTCCAGGGCGTGCCGGTGGTCGGCAACCTGCTCCAGCCGGTGATGGACAAGGTGATCGCCGCCAAGCCCGACCTCATCCTGGCCGGGGACATGCAGGACGAGCAGGTGCTCAAGCAGCTGCGCGAGATCACCCCCGCCACCCTGGTCACCATGGCGCCCACCGACGACTGGAAGCTCGCCTTCCGGGGCATCGGCAACGCCGTCAACAAGCTCGACCAGGCCACCAAGGTGATCGACGACTACCAGGCCAAGGCCACCAAGGCCGGTGCCGACCTCGGCAAGAACAAGGGCGCCGCCGTCTCCATCGTCCGCTGGAACCCCACCGGCCCCAGCTGGATGGAGAAGAAGCAGTTCGCGAGCGGCGTCGCCCTCGACATGGGCCTCACCCGCCCGGCCGCCCAGGACAAGGACGGCAACGCCCACAGCCCGGCGCTCAGCCTGGAGAAGCTCGCCGAGATCGACGGCGACTGGCTGTTCCTGTCCACCCTCACCGACGACGGCAAGGCCGCCCTCAAGGACGTCCAGTCCAAGCCCGCCTACCAGCAGTTGAACGCGGTGAAGAACAACCACGCCGTCACCGTGGACGGTTCGGTCTGGTCCACCCGGGGCGGCCCGCTGGCGGCCGACGTCGTCATCGGCGACCTCGGCAAGGCCCTGTCCGGTTCCTGAGCACGCGGAACCGGGGGGCTGAGAGATGGAGTTGACGATCCAGGGCGTCACCGCCGGGTACCGCCCCGGCCGCCCGGTGCTCGGCGGCATCGACCTCACCGTGCCCGCCGGGCAGGTGGTGGCGGTGGTCGGCCCGAACGGCTGCGGCAAGTCCACCCTGCTGCGGGCGGTGGCCCGGCTGCACAGGCCGGACGGCGGGCGGATCCTGGTCGGCGGCGAGGACATCTGGCGGTTGAGCCCGCGCCGGGCCGCCCACCGGGTCGCGCTGCTCCCGCAGAGCCCGCAGGCCCCCGAGGCGGTCACCGTGGCAGGCCTGGTCCGCTACGGGCGCCACCCGCACCAGGGACTGTTCCGCCAGTGGTCGGCCGACGACGAGCGGCTCACCGCCGAGGCCCTGCGCGCCACCGGCGTCGACGCCCTCGCCGACCGCCGCCTCGACCAGCTCTCCGGCGGCCAGCGGCAGCGCTGCTGGCTCGCCATGGTGCTCGCCCAGGACGCCCCGGTGGTGCTGCTGGACGAGCCGACCAGCGCGCTCGACCTCGGCCACGCGGTGGAGGTGCTGGAACTGGTCCGCACGGTCGCGGCCGGCGGGCGCACGGTGGTGATGGTGCTGCACGACCTCGCGGCCGCCGCCCGCTACGCCGACCTGCTGGTCGCCCTGCGGGACGGCGCGGTGGTGGCCTGCGGGCCGCCCCGGGAGGTGGTGGACGCGCCGCTGGTGCGGGCGCTGTACGACATCGACAGCCACGTCCTGGCGGCCCCGGACGACGGCGCCCCGGTCATCGTCCCGCGGGCGCCCACGGGCTGAGGGGCCGGTCGGCCGTGAAGGCGGCGCCACCCGGACGGGGTGGCGCCGCCTTCACG